>DASSZQ010000192.1:0-25779 GCA_035702755.1 Solirubrobacteraceae bacterium
GGGCCAGCCCCACCTCCTCCTCGAGGCGCCGCACCTGCTGGGAGAGCGCCGGCTGGGCGACGTGCTCCTTGGCGGCCGCCCGCGTGAAGTTCAGCTCCTCAGCGAGCGCCACCAGGTACCGCAGCTGCCGAAGTTCCATAAAGAGTCATTATAGATCTGAGCCGATACTCGTCTTGGACTTCTAAGGCCTTCGCGGTCATCATTCTCGGCGCAGTACCTCTCCTCCCTCGAGCGCGCCCCGAGTCCGGCCTCATATCCCGCCGGTTCCGGGGCGCTCTCTCTTTAACCGGCCAGGCCGAGGAGGCGGGCGGCGTTGTCCTTGAGCACGCGCGGACGGACCTCATCGCGAATGGCCAGCTTCTCAAAGTCGGCCAGCCACCGATCCGGGGTGATCAGCGGGTAGTCAGAGCCGAACAGCATCTTGTCGCGCAGGCGCGTGTTGATGTACTGCACCAGGATCTCCGGGAAGTACTTCGGCGACCAGCCGGACAGGTCGATGTACACGTTGGGCTTGTGCACCGCGATGGCCAGCGCCTCCTCCTGCCAGGGAAACGAGGGGTGGGCCAGGATGATGTCCAGCCCGGGAAACTGTGCGGCCACGTCGTCGACGGCCATGGGGTTTGAGTACTTCAGGCGCACGCCGCCCCCGCCCGGCATCCCGGCGCCGATCCCCGTGGTGCCGGAGTGAAACAGCGCGATCAATCCCGCCTCGGCGATCACCTCATACAGGGCGAAGAACTGCGGGTCATTGGGCCAGAACGCCTGGGTGTTGGGGTGAAACTTGAAGCCCCGCACACCGGCCTCAATCAGCTCCCGGGCCTCGCGGACGGCCAGCTTGCCCTTGTGCGGATCCACCGAGCCAAACGGGATCAGCACGTCCGGGTTCTCGCCGGCGACGCGCAGCACCTCGTCGTTGCCCAGGCGCTTGCGGCCCATGCCTGCCTCGTCGTCGACGTTGAAGATCACCGCCACCATGTTGCGCTCCCGGTAGTAGTCGGCCACCTCCTGCGCCGACGGCTGCGGGGGACTGCCGCCGAAGTACTTCCCGGCCGCCTCCAGCACCTCCAGCGTCACCGGATCCTGAGGCTCATCATGGTTGCGCTCGGCGTGCACATGCACGTCGATCGCCACCACCCGGTCGAGATCGATCGCCGCGGGGGTCATGCGCGGACTAGCCGTAGACGCGGACGAGCGCGTCGGCGACGAGCGCGGGCTTCTCGGAGCCCTTGACCTCGATCGTCACGCGCAGCTTCATCTGGGCGCCCCCGGAGATCTCGGTGACCTCGGCCACCTCCAGGCCCCCCCGCCACTCCGCTCCCACCGGCAGGGGGGAGGGGAAGCGCACGCGGTCCAGGCCGTAGTTGATGCCGGTGGTGGAGTCGGTGACGCGGATGAGCTGCTGGCTGACCGGGGCCACCAGCGACAGCGTCAGGTAGCCGTGGGCGATCGTGCCGCCGAACGGCGACTCCTTGGCCCGCTCAACGTCGACATGGATCCACTGATGATCGTCGGTGGCGTCGGCGAACTTGTCGACGCGGGCCTGGTCCATCACCTGCCACTCGGTGTAGCCGGCGTGAGTGCCGACCAGCGCGGGCAGCCCGGCGAGGTCGGTGACCAGCCCTGAAGTGTCTGAGGTGCTCACGGTCGTCCTTTGTCAGCGGTTTTCCCGGGCGGCAGCGCCACTCTCAAAGCGGCCGCCGTCAACGCCGGCGAACGCTACCGGAGCGCTGCCCGGGCGGGTGGTCGCGACTCCCCGTCCCGGATCCTGCGGGCCCCTGCCGGTCGTCCGCCTGGCCAGGCCCCGGGAAAGTACTGAACTCCTGCGCAGGCGCACCGATAAGGGGTCCATGTCGCTGCTCTCAAATCCGGAGCCGCCTGGCGACGTTGCCTCCGGCAAGCACTTCTCCTGCTCGATGAGCGCGGTGCTCCTCGCGCGCGTGCATGAGCAGTGTGGCGAGGAGGGCGTGAGCGAACTGCTGCGCCTGGCGCAGAGTCGTCGCAGCCCCGCGTATCTCAGTGACATCGCCAACTGGATCTCCTTCGACGAGGGGGTCGCGCTGTGGCGGGCGGGGGCGCGGGTCACGCACCACCCCCAGTTTGCCCGGGCCGTCGGCGAGGACGCCGCCCGCCGCCTCAACGGCTCGCCGGTCGCCAATTTGCTCCGTTCGCTCGGATCTCCGGAAGCCGTCTACGCGCAGATCGCCACGGTCGCCACCAAATACAGCACCGCCGTCACCCTGGAGGCGGTGTCGGCAGAGCCCGGGTGCGTGGAGATCGTCGGCACGCCCGCCGAAGGGATGCAGCGCGACGCCGATCACTGCGCCTGGACGTGTGGGCTGCTCTCGCAGCCGACCGTCCTGTTCGGCCTGCCCCCGGCGACCGTTCACCACGAGCGCTGCGCCGCCCTCGGCGCTCCGGCCTGCGAGTACCGGATCACCTGGTCCGGCGGCACCGTGGCCTCCGGGCCGGGCGCGGAGGATGACACCGCTGCCCACCAGCTGGAGGCCATGAAGCTGCGCCTGGCCAGCATGTTTCAGACGGCGGCGGATCTGATCGGATCCGGCGATGTCGATGAGGTGCTGGCACGCATCGCCGACCGGGCCGCGGTGGAGGTTCGCGCTCCCGGCCACCTCCTCGCCGTCCGCATGACGCCGTCAGGGCCGCTCCATTGCCATCACACCGGGCTGGATCCGGCCGACGTTCCGGCGTGCGCCGAACGGCTGCTCGGCAGTGAGGCGTCCGATCTGCCCAGCGAATGGCTGGTGGTGCCGGTGCGCTCCAACCGCCACGACTACGGGCGACTGCTGGCGATGTTCGACGCCGGCGCGCGCTTCTTCCCGCAGGAGCGTGAACTTCTGGAGGTGTACGCCCGCTACGCGGCGACCGCGCTGGACAGCGCCACCGCGCTGCAGGAGGCCGAGCGCCGCTTCGCCCAGTCAAGCGCCCTGCTTGACCTCGCCCGGGCGCTGGCGGCGGCGGGCACGAGCACCGAGATCGCCCGTCGGCTCGCCGATGCCGTCCCCCTGGTGGTGGACTGCGACCGGGTGGGCGTCTATCTGTGGGACCCCGGTCGCGAGGAGCTCTCCCGCCAGGCGGTGGCGACGGTCGCCGGGGTGCAGGACGCTCCCGTGTGCGCGCCGCCGATCTGGCGGCCCCGGCCGGACGGCCCGGTGGGCCGGCTCGTGCGCAGCCCCAACTCAGATCCCATCTTCCTCGACGACGCATCTGGGGACCCCGTCATCCATCGGCTCTACCGCGAGGAGGGCTTCATCGCCACCATCCTGGTGCCGCTGGCCACTCCCGGTCAGTTCATGGGCCTGCTGTCGGTGTCGGTTCGCGACCGGCCGGAACGGCTCGCCGCCAGCGCCGACCTGCTTGACCGGCTCTCCGGGGTCACCGCACAGGCGACGACCGCGCTCCAGAACGGCCGCCTCGTTGACCTCATCACGCACCAGGCGACGCATGACCAGCTCACCGGTCTGGCCAACCGCCGCCAGTTCACCGCGGAGGTGCGCACCGCGGTGGCTCGGGCCCGGGACACCGCGGAGAGCGGCGCGCTGCTCTACGTCGACCTTGACCGGTTCAAGCCCGTCAACGACGAACTGGGACATGAGGCGGGCGACGAGTTGCTCGTCGCGGTCGCCGAACGCCTCCGGGGCTGCACGCGGGCGGGCGACGTGGTGGCCCGGCTGGGCGGTGACGAGTTTGCCGTTCTGCTGGCCGCCGCCGAGCCGGGCGACGTCGAGCGCGTGTCGGAGCGCATCGTCGCCGGCTTCCGCGAGCCGTTTGCGGTCACCGGGCACCGGCTGCGCCTCGGGGCCAGCATCGGCCGCTCGGTCTACCCGCTGGACGCCGACGACGCCGATGCCCTCCTGCGCCGCGCCGATGCGGCGATGTTCGCCCAGAAGCGCGTCCATCACGCCCAGCGCATCGTGCTGGGCGCGCCCCAGGCGGCGGTGTAGCCGGGCGGCGGGGTTCGGTCGACGGCGGCGATGACGGGAGAGCAGGCAGGGGTGGAGCCGCAGGTGTGTACGAAATTCGGAGCGCCGCCCGGCGATTTCGGCCGTGGGTGACCCATAGCCGCGTTCCTGTTCCAGATCGTCAGCCCCATTCCGAATTTCGAACAGATGTGACCCGCGCGGGCATTTCTCGCCCGCCATCTCGAACGAACTGGCTGCTCTCGGCGGCGCTTCCCTTCACCGCTGTCGTTGACGGTGGACCCTCCGCGTCCGCCGGGGGAGGGTGGGCGCGCCTGGTGGACCAGATCGTCCGGGGCGGCGGGCGTCAGGACGGCCGCATGCCCCCATCGATGAGGATCGACTGGTTGGTGACGTAGGCGTTGGCGACGATCGCCGCGATCAGGTCGGCGACTTCGTCGGCGCGGCCGAGGCGCCCCACGGGGATCTTCGCCGCCAGGTCCGCCCGCGAGGCGTCGTCGCCGGGCAGCATGTCGGTGGCGATCAGCGCCGGCGCGACGACGTTGACGGTCACGCCCCGGCCGGCCCCCAGCTGCGACAGCGAGTGCGCGAGGCCGTGGAGCCCCGCCTTGGACGCGGCGTAGTGCGGGCCGATGATCCCGCCGGTGTAGGCGGCGACCGAGGAGACGAGGATGATCCGGCCGAACCGGCGCTCCAGCATGCCGCCGATCGCCCGCCCGGCGAGGATGAACGGCGCCCGCAGATTGATCGCCATCGCCCGGTCCCACTCGGCGACGCTGATCCGGCGGGGATCGGTCTGCAGTGGGGCGTTGATGCCGGCGTTGAGGACGAGGATGTCGATGGGACCGAGCCCGGCCTCCACATCATCCACCAGCTTCGCGGTCGCCTCCGGGTCCGCCATGTCCGCGGCGAACGCCTCAGCGCGGCGCCCCATTTCGCGGACTTCGGCGACGACGCGCTGGGCCGCGTCGGCCTCGGAGTGATAGGCCACGGCGATGTCGTGGCCATCGTGCGCCAGCCGCGTGGCGGACGCCGCTCCGATGCCGCGGGAGCCGCCGGTGATGAGCGCCAGACCCATGCTCTGGACCCTAGCCGCGCCGCCTTGCGGGCAAACGCGGGATAGGGCGGCGGAGAGGGGGTAGCGTGAGAGCGTAGACATCCGGGGGCCTATACTTGCCCCACCCCTACGAGGAGCGACGCGTTGCAGGAAATGGTCATCTACGGCGTGAGCTTCGACATGGTCGGGAAGCAGCCGATCGTGTTGCTCAAGACCGTTGAGAGCAACAAATTCCTCCCGATCTGGATCGGTCATCCGGAGGCGGCGGCGATCCTGATGAAGCTTCAGGGCGCATCCACGCCGCGTCCGATGACCCACGATCTGCTTTCGGACATGCTGGGGGAGTTGGACGTCGAGTGCACGCGCGTGGCGGTCACCGAACTGCGTGAGAACACCTTCTACGCGTCGATCAGCCTGCGCGCCAACGGGCGCGAGTTGGAGATCGACTCCCGTCCGTCCGACGCCCTGGCCCTGGCCGTCCGTTCCGGCGCCCCCATCTTCGCCGCCGACGAGGTCATCACCGAGTCGGCCATCGAGTTCGAGCACGAGGTGGAGGACACCGAGGAGGTCGTCGAGAAGTTCAAGGACTTCCTGGACCGGGTCACTCCGGAGGACTTCGCCTCCGACGAATGAGCCGGGCCCGCCCGGGCCCTGCCAGGCGGGGATCGCCGGCGGTAACGGTCAGCGCCGGGCCGGGAGGTGGCTCAAACGGCGCGGTGAAGGGGGGAGCCTCCCGTCTTGCGCGGTTGACCGCCCCAAGCACGCCGGTCGCACCGCAATCCGGCGTGCGAGCCGTGCCCAACGAGCTCCTCGGAGGTGCTCGCAAAAGGCGAGCCCCGGCACTGGGTCAGCGCCCAATCGGTCAATGGCGATGGGCGAACGATTACAGGCAGCGGTGAAAAGGGGGTGAGCGCCCCGGAGGCCGGGATGCGCGCGCGAGAAGCCCCCGGTGTGTTCGAAACCCGCATGCGGGGCTGACGGTCTGGAACAGGACCGCCGCTATACGCCACTCACGGACGAAATCGCCCGGCGCAACCTTGATTTCGTACAAACCGGGGGCTGCACTCCCGCCCGCCCCCTCGCCTGGCATCCACCAGCCGGGCCTCTCGGTGTGAACGTACTTACGTGAACGACCATTAGCCGACGGCCAGCGGCGATTCCCCAGCCACCGCGGCCAGGATCCGCTCCACCAACTCGTCGAACGAGATCCCGGCGGCCTCGGCCGCCTGGGGCAGAAGGCTCGTCTCGGTCAGCCCGGGGATGGGGTTGACCTCGAGGACGTACAGCTCGCCCGAGCCGGCCTCCAGCATGAGGTCGACCCGGGCAAACCCGGAGCAGCCGAGCAGCGAGTAGGTGCGCAACGCGATCTCGCCCGCCTGCCCGGCGGTGGCGGCATCGAGCTCGGCGGGGCAGACGAAGCGGGTGCGGCCGATCTCGTAGCGCGCCTCGAAATCGTAGAAGTCCTCCTCCTCTGGGACGGCCTCCACGATGGGCAGGACGGCCGGCCCGTCCGGCTGCTCCAGGATGGAGACCGCCAGCTCACGGCCGGCGACGTAGCGCTCCAGCAGGACCTTGCGGTCATAGGAGAACGCGGCGACGAGGGCGGTGGGGACGTCGGCCGGCGTGCGGGCGAACTTGATGCCGAGGGCCGACCCCTGCCGGGCGGGCTTGACGACGATGGGAAAGGCGAGCCGATCCTCGATGGCGGGCAGCGCCTGAGCTGCGCCCAGCGCCCCCAGCGCGGTCTCGTTGAAGGCGTAGAAGTCCGGCGTCGGGATCCCGTGGTCGCGCATCGCGTGCTTGGCCAGCACCTTGTCAGCGGCCCGGATGCACGCCGACACGCCTGAGCCGGTGTACGGGATGTCGAGAACCTCCAGCAGCTCCTGAACGGTGCCGTCCTCGCCGTCGCGCCCGTGCAGGGCGACGAACGCGATGTCCGGGCGCGCGCGCGTCAACCGGGCGACCAGATCAGGTCCGACGTCAACCGGCACCACCTCGTGGCCCAAGCGCTGGAGCGCGTCTTCGACCCGCGCGCCGGAGCGAAGCGAGACCTGTCGCTCCAGTGACCGCCCGCCCTTGAGGACGGCGACGCGCCGCGGGCTTACCCGGGGGCTCGGCATCGGCGGCTCGTCCTAGGCGCCGCGCCGTCCGGCGCCGGCCTGGCGGCGTGCCGCGGGCAGCTTGACGACCGGGGCGAGCTCGGCGTCGGCCGCCGCTCCGTCCCGGCCCGCCGCCGCGTCCCGGCCCGCCGCTGCCGCGTCCCGCTCCGCCGGCTCGGCAGTACCCGTGGCCGGCGGACTCGCGTCCCGGGCCGGCGGATGAACGCCGGTGAGCGTCCCGTACATCGCCACCTGCTCGCGGACGACCTCGCCGATGCGCCGGATCCCCTCGCGGATCGACTCCTCCGGAACACCGGAGAAGTTCAGCCGCATCGATGACCCGCCGCGCCCGTCGACAAAGGCGGCGCGGCCGGGGACGAACGCGACGTGGTCGCGCAGCGCCCGGGCGAGCAGATCGGTGGTGTCGATGTAGTCCGGCATCGTCGCCCAGATGAACAGGCCCCCCTGCGGGTGGGTCCATCGCGCCTCCCGGGGGAGATGCTCGGCCATCGCGTCAAGCATCACGTCCCGGCGCCGCCGGTAGATCTCCAGCAGCGACCGGACGTAGTCGCCCCAGGGACCGGCGTCGAAGTAGGCGCTGACGAAGTACTGGGAGATCGAGGACGAGCACAGGTCTGAGCCCTGCTTGCCGATCTGCATCTTGTGGAGGATGGGGGCCGGCGCCGCCGTCCAGCCCAGGCGCACGCCGGGGGAGAGGATCTTGGAGAACGTGCCGGCGTAGATGACGAACTCCCGGTCCATCGAGTACAGCGTCGGCAGCGGCTCTCCCTCATACCGCAGCAGCCCGTACGGGTTGTCCTCCAGGACGAGCAGCTCCCGCTGGGCCGCGATCCGCACCAGCTCCCGCCGCCGCGCAAGCGACATCGTCACGCCGGCCGGATTGTGGAAGTTGGGCACGGTGTAGATGAACTTGGGCCGCCGGCCCGTCCGCTCCAATTCGTCGAGCGTCGCCTCCAGCTCCTGCGTGCGCATCCCGTCGCGGTCCATCGCCACCTGCACGACGTCGGCCTGGTAGGCGCAGAACGTGGGGATGGCCCCGGGATAGGTGGGAGCCTCGGCCACGATCACGTCCCCGGGATCGACGAGCGTCTTGCACACCAGATCGATGGCCTGCTGGCCGCCGGTGGTGACGAGCACCTCCTCGGTGTCGATCTCCACCCCCTCGGCCGCCATCACGGTCGCGATGCACTCCTTGATGCGCTCAAAGCCCTCGGTGGGGCCGTACTGGAGCGCCCGGGCGCAGGACTCGACGGCGATCGTGCCCATGAGGGCCGCGTAGGAGTCGGCGGGGAAGGTTGACGTGTCCGGCAGCCCGCCGGCCAGCGAGATGACGTCGTCGCGCTCGGTGAGCGCCATCAGGTCGCGCATGGCCGATGACCGCATGACCTTCGTGCGCTCCGCGAACAGCGACGCGTAGCGCTCGATGTCCCGTGCCGTTGAGCGGGGCCGGGTCATGGGGCCACCGCAGCCGGAGCGCGCGTCGGGCGCGGGGCCTCGCCCGCCCGCGCTGCCCTCTCGTCTATCGTCACGCTAGCTCACGGTACAGCACAGTGCACCTCGTCTTCGACATCTTCCAGGGCATCGGGATCGCCGCCGCGGTTGGCATACGTCCGTTCCTGCCCGCGCTCGCCGTTGGGGCGCTCGCCGCCGGTGACATCCAGATCAACTTCTCCCACACGGATTACTCTTTCCTGGAGAACGACCTGTTCCTGCTTCTCATGGTGATCGGCGTCGTTCTCCTCGCCCTCATCGAGCGCCGGGCGTCGCGCGAGGCACTGGACAGCCGGCCGGTCATCGTCACGCTGGCGATCGTGAGCCTGGCGCTGGGGGCGCTGTTCTTCGCGGGGGCGCTCGCCCAGGGACGCTTCATCATCTGGCCGGGCTTTGTGGCCGGCGTGGCCTGCGCGGCGGTGGGGATCCTGGCGACACAGCCGCTGCTCAGCCGGGTCCGGGCACGGCTGGACGCCGATGCCGCCGGTGCCCTCCCCGTGTTCGCCGAGGGGGGCGCCATCCTCTCCGCGATCCTGACGGTGCTGCTGCCGCCGGTGGGGATCATCGTCCTGATCCTGCTGCTGTGGCTGCTCATCGCCGGACGGGGCCGCAGCGAGCAGAAGTACGCGGGCCTGCGCATCTTGCGGTGAGCGCCGCCGGCAAGAAGCTGGTCCTCGTCGTCGTCGACGCGATGAAGCCGGCGATGCTGGAGCGGGCCATTGCGGCCGGCCGTGCCCCCGCCATGGCGCGGATCCGGGAGGAGGGCGTGTACGTCGGCGACTGCGCGTCGGCGTTCCCGTCGGTGACTCCCGTGTGCGCGGCGACGATCACCACCGGCGTCGGGCCTGACCAGCACATGATCCCCAGCATGAACTGGTACCACCGCGACGAGCGGCGCTACATCGAGTACGGGTCCAGTTTCTCGGCCTCCCGGCAGTTCGGCGTCGTCCGGTCCCTGACCGACACCGTCTACCGGATGAACGCCGACCACCTGTCGCATGACGTCGAGACCGTGTTCGAGTTCCTTGACGACGCCGAGGTGCGCACCGCCGGCACGACGTATCTCATCTACCGCGGGCGCCACGAGCACGAGGTGGCCAACGAGTCGGCCCTGGCCCGGATCGTCACCTCAACCCTGTTCCGGCGCACCATCGAGGGGCCGCAGGAGCTCTTCTACGCGGACCTGTACGCCTCACGGAGGACCGGATGCCGCGGGCAGCTCGGGCTGCCGGGGGCGCGCGACCAGCACACCGGCTGCGTCGGCTCCTATCTGGTCGAGCACGACCTGTTCGACTTCCTGCTCTACTCGCTGCCGGACAACGACGCCTACTCGCACCGCAACGGGCCCCACGCGCAGGTGACCTCCCTGGCGGCCGCCGACCGGCAGCTGGAGCGGCTGATGCACGCCGCCGGCGGTCCAGCGGAGTTCCTGGACCAGTACGCCGTGATCGTGTGCTCGGACCATTCCCAGGCTCCGGTGGAGGAGCGGATCCGTCTTGACCAGGCGTTCGCCGACTTCGAGGTCGCCCGTCCCAGCCCGTCCCGCTCGGCCGCCGCCGAGTTGGCGCTCAGCCCCGCCCAGCGCTCGGCCATGGTCTATGCCCTCGATACCGACGATCCGGCGGACACCTGCTCGCGGGCCCGCAAGGTTGCCGGCGAGCTGGAGGGCGTCGACTTGGTCATGTGGTGCCACGACGACGAGGCGATCATCTCCGGCCACCGCGGGGAGCTGCACTTCACCGCCGGGGGCGACCTGACCGATACCCGCGGGAACCGCTGGAGCGTCGAGGGGGACCTCGCCGTCCTGCGGGCCGAGATCCAGGACGGCCGCATCCTCTCCACCGAGTACCCGGACGGCCTGGACCGCGTCTGGTCCGCGCTGCACTGCCCCACCGCCGGCGACATCCTGCTCTCGGCGGCACCCGGCTATGAGTTCGTCGACTGGGGTGGATCCGCCCATGTCGGCGGGGGTTCGCACGGTTCGCTGCACCGCTCGGACTCGCTGGGGGCGCTGCTGTGGTGCGGTACCGGGCCGGATTCCCGGGCGGCCCGCGATCAGTGGTCGTTGCGCGACATCGTGCCCATGATTCAGGACCACTTTGGTCTAGAGTCCGGATCGGCAGCCGATTAGCAAGTCGTTAGAAGCCGTCCGAAGTGGCCCGTCGGGCCGGCATGCCTGGCTACATTTGTCCCCGTGTCCGAAGAGATGAGCACCGCGGTCGTCGAGCTGCCGTTCCACCACCGCGTCCGGATCGGCATCCGCAACGGCGACAACTGGCTTCAGCTCATCCGCTTCGGCGGAGTCGGCGCGAGCGGCTACATCGTCAACCTCGTCACGTTCGCCCTATGCGTGCACGTGTTCAAGATCAACTACCAGATCTCGTCGCCGATCGCCTACTTCGTTGGGACCACCAACAACTTCTGGTGGAACCGCCACTGGACGTTCGGCAACAAGCGCGACGCCCATCCGATGCAGCAGGCCTGGAAGTTCTATGCCGTCTCGCTCGTCTCGTTCGGCTTCAACTACCTCGTGCTCGTCGTGTGCGTGGAGACCTTCGGCATCGAGAAGGTCCTGGGGCAGGCGATCGCCAACGCCCTGGGCACGCCCATCAACTTCCTGGGACAGAAGCTCTGGAGCTTCCGGGCGTAACGCGTCCGTTCGCTCTCGCCCCGCCAGTGCCATTCGCGCCGCGCCTGCGCCGGCTGTCGCCGCTGCTCGCCGGCCTGCTCCTCGGCCTCCTCCTGCTGGTCCCCGCCGCCTCCGCGGCGACCACCACCGCCACCACCACGGCGACCGCGCCGGGCACCCCGGTCCTCGTCAGCTCGATGACCAAGCCCCCGGCCGGGTTTCGGCTGACCGCGCAGCAGGTGCTCCACATCGCGCTCCGGGACCCCCGGGTGCAGGCGCACCTGCACGCGCACGCGCGGTGGGTGCCCTACGAGTACACCAAGGGGCCGGGACAATGGCAGGTCAGCTGGTTCACGCTGTCGCGGCCCCAGAAGGAGATGATGCAGGTCTACGTCTCCGACGCGACCGCTCGTGTCACCCAGGTGTGGACGGGCTTTCAGGTGGCATGGACGATGGCCCGCGGCTACTCCGGCGCGTTCGGGCGCCAGGTCAACGCCTGGTATCTGTGGATTCCGCTCTGCATCCTGTTCGTGGCGCCGTTTCTGCCGTATCCCCGGTGGCGCCGCCGGGGCCGGCGTGCCGGCGCCGCGCGGCGGGACGATGAGCCCCGCCCCCCGGTCGCCCGCCCGTCCCTGCTGGTCCTGGACCTGCTCATGCTGCTGGGGTTCTCCATCTCCCTGGACTTCTTCAACAACGCCGACATCGGGCTGTCGGTTCCGCTGGTGTACCCGTTCCTCATCTATCTGCTGGTGCGCATGCTGCTGCTCGCCGGCGGGCGGGGCCTGCCCCGGTCCCCGCTCCGGGCGCCGCCGACGTCGTGGCTGGCAACTGGCACCGTCTTTCTGTTGGCCTTCCGCATCGGCCTCAACGTGCTCAACTCCAATGTCATCGATGTCGGTTACGCCGGGGTCATCGGTGCCACCAAGCTGATTCACGGCCACCCGCTCTACGGCCACTGGCCGGCCGACAACCGCTACGGGGACACGTACGGGCCGGTCAGCTACTACCTGTACGTCCCGTTTCGCCTCATCTTCGGCTGGAGCGGACGGTGGGACGACCTGCCCGCCGCCCACGCCGCGGCGATCTTCTTCGACCTGTTGACACTGGCCGGCCTGTTCCTGCTCGGCCGCCGCCTGCGCGACACCCGGCTGGGAGTCATCCTCGCCTACCTGTGGACCGCGTTTCCGTTCACCCTGTACGCGATGAACTCCAACACCAACGACAGCCTTGTCGCAGCGACCCTCGTCCTGTGCCTGCTCGTCATCAGCTCGGCTCCGGCGCGGGGCGTCGCGGCCGCTCTCGCCGGGATGGTGAAGTTCGCCCCGTTTGCGCTGGCGCCCCTGTTTCTGCGGGGCACCGCCGAGCGGCTTCGGCCGCGCGCGATCGCCGCCTTCGTCATCGCGTTCGCGGTCACCGCCGGGCTCGTGATGGTGCCCGTCCTGCTCCACCACGACCTGACGTTCTTCTGGCGCGACTCGGTGCAGTACCAGTCCAACCGGGTCACGCCGTTCTCGGTCTGGGGCCTGTGGGGCGGACTGGGAACGCTGCAGAGCCTGTTGCAGGGCGGCGTCGTCGGACTGGCCGTCGTCGTTGCGCTGGTCCCGGCGCGGCGGGGGGTGGTGGAGGTGGCGGCGCTCGGCGCGGCGGTGATCTGCGCGCTGCAGATCACCCTCAACTACTGGCTGTACCCATACATCGTCTGGTTCTTCCCGCTGGTGATCGTCGCTCTGGTCGCCGCCCATCCGGAGCGCCGTCGCGGCCTCGGCGACGGCCGCCCTCGCCCCGCGTCGGCGCCCACGCCGCCGGTGCGCATCCACATCGCCTCGTCCTGAGGTTCAGGCGCTCCAGGGAATCAACAGCTGCTCGATGGCGTCCGCCCGCAGCGGATCCTCGGCGCTCGTGATCAGCACCGCGTTGAGCCACGGGTCCTCGGTGGAGGTCTCAAACCGAATCGGCATCTTCGTCGCCATCGCCTCCACCGCCAGCTCGCGCTTGACCCCAATCACACCGCCCCGGGGACCGGTCATGCCCACGTCGGTGATGTAGGCCGTGCCGCCGGGGAGGACCCGGGCATCGGCCGTCGGCACGTGGGTGTGAGTGCCCACCACCGCGGTGACGCGGCCGTCGAGATACCAGCCCATGCCCACCTTCTCGCTGGTCGCCTCGGCGTGCATGTCGACGAGGATGTGGTCGGCCTCGCCGCGCAGGGCATGCACGGCGGCGTCGGCCTCGGCAAACGCGGTGCGGCCGGCATCCATGAACAGGTTGCCTGACAGCGACACGACTCCCAGGCGGGCCCCGTTGCGGCTGACGGTGCACCAGCCGTGGCCCGGCTGACTGCGCAGGAAGTTCGCCGGGCGCAGGATCTCGCGCCGCGCGTCGAGGTAGGGATAGATCTCGCGCTGGCGGTAGCTGTGGTTGCCGAGCGTGATGACGTCGATGCCGGCCGCGAACAGCTGGTCGGCGATCCGGGGTGTGATCCCCAGCCCCCCGGCGGCGTTCTCGGCGTTGGCCACCACAAAATCCGGCGCAAACCGCTCACGCAGGCCCGGAAGCAGGCCGAGCAGCGTGCGCTTGCCGAGGCCGCCGACGATGTCGCCGGCGAACAGGATCTTGACGGAGTTGCCCATGGTGCGCGGGCTCCATACTTTCAGGTCTATGCATCAGTGGGACCGAATGCGCGCCGGCGCCCGGAAGGCGCCGGAAGCCGACGCCAACCCGGAGCAGGTGCGAGACGCCGGCCGCACGCCCGCCGGCGATGCCGCCCGGCCGGCCGCCGGGCCCCGGCTGGCTCCCGGCGAGGCCCCATCGCCGCCCGGCGCGGTGCCGGTTGCCCCCGTGGTCGTCCCGCGCTGGGTCCAGATGGTCATGCTGCCCCTCGCCCTGCTGGGCCTGTGGGCGCTGGCCCGCGCCGCCGGGACGATCGTGCTGGTGGTCGTCGTCGCCGCCACCGTGGCGCTCATCCTGGCTCCGCTCGTCCGGCGTCTGGAGCGGGTCATGCCCCGCGGCCTCGCCATCCCGGTTGTCTACATCGGGCTCGTCGCGGTGGCGGCGGCCATCGGCTTCCTGCTCGTCAGCCCGGTGGCGACCCAGCTGACCGACTTTCAGAAGAACGTCCCGGACCTCATCGCCAACGCCAACCGGGAGTTGAGCAACCTCCAGACCTGGCTGGACCACCACGGGCTCAACATCCACATCAAGCAGCAGGGCAAGACCGCGCTCCAGACGCTTCAGGCCGATCTCCTCAAGCGCTCCAGCACGATCGTCTCGTTCTCGCGCAGCCTGCTGTCGACGCTGGTGACGGTCGGCTTTGACTTCGTGCTCGTCGTCGTGCTGTCGATCTACATGCTCGTTTACGGTCGTCAGATCGGCGCGCTCGTCCGCCGGATCATGCCGCCCGGCGACGGCACCCCGGAGGACGATTACCCACTGCTCATCCAGCAGGCGGTCTACGGCTACGTCCGCGGCCAGCTCCTGTTCAGCTTCGTGATGGGCGCGAGCGCCGCCATCGCGCTGACGATCCTCGGCCTGGTCGGCATCTTCCCGGCCGGCGAGAGCTACGGCGTCTTCTTCGGCGCGTTCTACGGGCTGATGGAGTTCATCCCCTACATCGGGCCGATCATCGGGCCGATCCCGGCGATCCTCGTCGCCCTGTTTGAGAACCCCATCACCGCGGTGTGGCTGATCCTCCTGTTCGTCGCCCTCCAGCAGCTTGAGGGGCACGTCGTCGCCCCCCAGATGTTCCGGATCTCGCTGCGGATCAACCCCATCCTCGTCATCATCGTCCTGCTGATCGGCTACCAGCTGTACGGGATCGTCGGCGCCCTGGTGGCACTGCCGGTGAGTGCCGTCATTCGCCAGACGGTCGTGTATCTGCGCCGCCATCTCGTGCTGGAGCCATGGCGAACGGCCGGCCCGGGGGTGGGGGTGACGGATCCCGCGGTCTCGCCGGGCGGGCCCTCGCCGCCGTCCGCGGAGGGGAGGCGGTGCGCGGACTGCGGCGCCTCGGCCGGCTCAGACGATGCCTACTGCCGCGCCTGCGGGACGCCGCTGACACCCCCGGTGCGCAGCGCCCGGTGAGCTTGGCGCGAGCGTCGGTCCTCAACCATTAGCCTCAGCGCGATGTCGGCCGCCGCCTCGACCACCGCTTCCCCCGCCCCGCAGGAGGGGGTGCGCGCCCGGGCGGTGAGCAAACGCTTCGGCACCCGCCCGGCGCTGCGTGACGTCAGCTTTGAGCTGGCGCCCGGCGAGCTGGTGGGGATCGTCGGTCCCAACGGGGCGGGCAAGACGACGCTCCTGTCGATTCTCGCCGGCGTCCTGGTCCCGGACGCGGGGGAGTTGACCGGCTCCGGGACGAGCGCCGGGTGGGTCCCCCAGCAGCCCGCGCTGTACTCCAAGCTGTCGGTCTCCCAGAATCTGCGCCTGTTCGCCCGCCTGGAAAAGCTCGCCGACCCGGAGGCCGCCGTGGCCCGGATGCTGGAGCAGACGGGGCTGGCCGAGCGTGCCGACGAGGAGGTGGGCCGGCTCTCCGGGGGCAACCAGCAACGCGTCAACATTGCCATCGGGCTGCTGTCCGAGCCCGGGGTGCTCCTGCTCGACGAGCCGTCGGCATCGCTGGATCCCCGTCAGCGCGAGCGTCTGTGGCAGTTCATCTCCGAGCTCACCGGCCGGGGCACGACCGTCGTCTTCTCCACCCATGACGTCGCCGAGGTCGAGCGCTACGCCGGCCGCGTCCTGCTGCTCGCCGACGGCGAGCTGTTGTTCACCGGCACGCCGGCCGAGCTGGAGCAGGCGGTGGGAGGGGACCCGCGGGACCTCGAGGCCGCCCTCGTGCGCTTCCTGCACCAGCACGGGCATTGAGGCGATCGCCCGCCCGTTCACCGCGATGCGCTGGCTGCTGATCAAGGACCTCCAGATCCTCCGCCGGTCGCCGCTGCTGGTGGGGCTGCTCGTCGTCTACCCGGTCGCGATCGCGCTCATGATCGGATTTGCCCTGTCCAGCCCTCCGGCCAAGCCGAAGGTCGCCTTCTACGACGAGGTGCCGCGCGGGAAGGGCACCGTCAGCCTCGGCAGTCAGAGGCTCAACGTCGCCGCCTACGCCTCCGAGCTGCTTGCCTCGATCCAGCCCATCCGGGTCCACTCCCGGGCGGCGGCCATCGCCGATGTGCGCGACGGGCGCGCCCTGGCGGCGGTCATCATCCCGGCGGCGCTGCCACAGCAGATCCAGAGCCTGCTCACCCAGGGCGTCGGCAGCCCCACCGTGCAGGTGTACGTCAACGCCCGCAACCCGCTCGAGCGTCAGTTCGTCCAGCAGGCGATCTCCTCGCGGATCAACCTCGTCGAGCAGGACGTCTCAAAACAGGTGCTGCGCGTCGCCGTCAACGACCTGCAGGAGGTCCTCCGGGGCGGCACGGTGCAGATCCTCGGCCAGCGGGTCCAGCTGCTGGGGCTGCGCAACGCGCGCACGATCGTGGAGGGGACACTGGCGGCGCTCCCGGCGAACTTCCCCCTCCGGCCCGCCCTGCGCCAGGTGGTCGGCTTCGCCAGCCTGGCCATCCAGGGCCTTGGCTTCGCCTCTCCGGTGCTGGGTTCGATCGGCTCCCCGCTGACCGTCGACGAGCGCCAGGTCGCCGGGCGCACGACCCCCGCCGACGCCTACGCCGCCGCCATCGCCGTGATCGTCTCTGAGATGTTCGTCGGCATGCTGCTCGCCGCCGGGATGCTCGCCGTGGAGCGGACCGAACATGCCTATCCGCGGCTGGTGCGGGGGCTGGTCGCGCCGGGACGCCTGCTGGCGGAGAAGATGGTGCTCGCCGGCGGCTGCGCGGCGGCGGTGACCGTGGTGATGGCGGCGTTCGTTTCCCTGTTCGTCCATCTTGAGTGGGCGCGCTTTGAGCTGTGGCTGGCCGCCCTGGTGCTCGGCGGCCTGGCGTTCGGCGCCCTCGGTGTCGCCATCGGCGCCGTGTCCCGGGAGGTCAGCGCCGCCTCGCTGTTCGCGTTTCTTGTCTCCCTGCCGGTCGCCTTCGTCGCGCTGATCCCCGCCGGCGCGGTGTCCGGCCCGCTGCGGACCATCCTGGACGTGATCGCCTTCCTGTTCCCGTTCCGCCCGGCGCTGGAGGCGATCTCCAACGCGTTCAGCGCCACCAGCCCGGGGATTGGGCTGCCTCTCGTTCACCTGGCGGTGCTGGCGCTGGCCTTCTGGGTGCTGGCGACGCTGGCCATGCGGCGCTTCGCCACCCGGTAGGCGGCAGCCGGGGGCGACGGCGGATCAGCGCTGGCCGGTGGCGCGCAGGAACCCCCACACGCACAGCGCGGTCACGATGAAGGCGATGATCGGCAGCGTGGCGCCGATGATGCCGACGATGGCCAGCACCAGCGAAACGACGCCGATGGCCCCGGCAGCGCCGCCCACCACGACCATCCGGTACGCGCGCTGCTCCCGGACCCGGCGTGGTGTGTATCCCGGTCGTCTTTGAAGATTGCTCACTGTCGCTCAAAGCGTACCGCTCGCGATAGCGTTCTCGGCAGAGGAACATGGCTGACGACGAGACCTACCTGCTGCTGTACACCTACGTCGAGGACATGGCTGAGCGCCGCGGCCCGCACCGCGACGCCCACCTGGCGGCCATCCGTGCCGAGCAGGAGGCCGGGCGGGTGATCATGGCCGGTGCGACCGGTCAGCCGCCAACCGGCGGCGCCATCGTCTGGCGCGGGGTCTCCCGCGAGGACATCGAGCGCTTTGTGGCCGCCGATCCGTATGTCCGCGCCGGGCTGGTGACCGCGCAGCGGATCGAGCCGTGGACGCTGGTGTGAGCTAACGGCCTATTGGGGATAGGCCCTAAAGATCGGCCAGCACGCGCCGGACGCTGAACTCATCCTCGATCTCGCCGGGCACCGCCGGCCCCGGCCCGCCTCCCGCGCGCGGGCTGTCGAGTTCGCCGGCCGCGCCGAGCTCCTGCCGTACGAAGCCCGCCAGCATGCTGGCGCGTCCGCGCACCTCCAGCAGGCAGTCGGCGGCCGCCTCCAGGGCGCGCAGGACGGGCTCGCTGCGCCCGGTGGGCAGCTCCGAGGCCACCTCGTCGAGGAAGTCGCTGACGATCCGAAGCTGATCGGCGCCGGGTTCGAATGGGCCCAGCAGCTGCGGCGCGAGGTGGCGCAGCATTCCGTAGAGCACCAGCCAGTCCGCCAGGCGCTGCACCTCGGCGGTGTCGTCCAGGGCGGGGGGGCGCGCCGGGAGAAGCTCGGCCCAGGTCAGCGCCAGCGCGGGTGCGACCGGCGGATCCGGCACCGCAGCCGCCAGTGACAGCCAGGCGTCGAGCAGCGGGAGCGCGATCGGCTCTCCCGCCGTGTCCCAGGTCCGGGCCGCCCGCTCCAGCACGATCCGGGCCA
This sequence comes from Solirubrobacteraceae bacterium, assembly GCA_035702755.1. Taxonomy (GTDB): domain Bacteria; phylum Actinomycetota; class Thermoleophilia; order Solirubrobacterales; family Solirubrobacteraceae; genus Palsa-465. Next base: position 18,625 of record DASSZQ010000192.1, read on the forward strand.
GCGAGGCGAGCTCGGCGCGGATCCGGTCCCGGTCCCGGAGCTGCGCCTGGGTGCCATCCCGATCGCTTGCCAGCTCCCCAACCGCCATCCGCAGCGCCCGCAGCACCGTCACGAGCTCCTGAGGCTCAAGCTCCGGGAGGACGGCGTGAAGCCGGTCGCTGAGCGCATCCCAGTCCTCGTCGCCCCGCACCAGCGGCAGCCGGCGCTCTCCCTCCGCCCCTCCGCCAACCGAGAGTGCCAGCGCCGCGCCGTGAGCGCCGCACCGGCTCAGGAAGCGCCGTCGTGCCTCCTCGTCGTCGCCGAGCCGGTCGATGACCAGGTCCCGCCACGTCGGATGAACCCAGACCACCCTCACTCAGAGCACCCGCAGGAAGTGGTCGGCGAGCCGATCGACGAGCTCCGCCGGCGGGTGGGCGAGCGGGCCGTCGTGGTGGCGGCGCAGGGCGACGGTGAGCTCCCGCTCGGCCACGGGGCCAGGTGGCGTGTCGAGCAATGCGACGAGCAGATGCCGGTGCTCGCGCTCCAGCGTCTCCAGCGACGTCGCCATCGCCTCGGTCGCCGTCGTCAGCTCCGTGTCGATCGCAGCGACGACGTCACGTTCCCCGCTGGCCAGACGGGCGACCAGCCGCCGGATCCTCTCCGGCGTGAAGTGACGGTCCTGCACGATCCGTGCGCCGTGGGTGCGCAGCCTGCCGCGGATCCCCTCGGGCAGCTCGGAGCGCTTGGCGTGGCGGAACAGGATCAGCGTCTTTTCGGCAGGCGTGAGCTTCCCGGCGTCGACGAGCACCCGGGCGGGGGAGGGGAAGCGCTCGGCGCCGCGCTCGCGGTGCAGGCGGCGCAGCGCGGCATGCAGGGGTGCCGGCCGGGACGTCCAGATCAGCCAATGTCGATCATCGAGCCGGCGCAGCAGCCGTTCCATCTCCACGGCCCAGCGTTCGGCGGCGTCGGCGCGGTACTCGGTGGATCCGAAGGCGTCGTCGGCGATGAACACCTGGGCGACGTCGTCTCGCCAGGCGCGGGCGACGTCCTGGGGCGTGATGCACTCGTGTGCCTCCCAGCCGGTCGTCATCCTGGCCAGGCCGAGCATCCGGGCGATGGCCGTCTTGCCCATCTCCGGGGGGCCGGTGAGCACGGCAAAGCGATGCTCGCCCAGGACCTCCAGCGCCCGCCGGTAGGCGCGGGTGGGGACGAACACGCCGCTGAGGTCCACCGCGGCGGGGCGGTCGAGTGTTGATCTCGCCGCCACGTCGGGGCCGATGAGGTCGTCGAGGTTCCGCAGACCCAGCAGCGAGGGCATGACCAGCCGCAGCGCCGGCAGCGCGTCGACGCGCGCGCTCAGCTCACGCACGCCCATGGCGCCGACGCGCAGCCCATCGTCGCCGGCGGCCATCTGCAGCGGGGGCTCCAGCTCACCGTTGCACAGCAGCACGTACGAGCGCAGGCCGCGCAGCTGATCCGGTTGCTGGAACGCCAGCCGCGCCACGGCGGCCGAGACGCTGGTGCCGCGGCCCGGGGCCGCCCAGGCGGCGTGGATGAGCACCGGGCCGGGGAGCTCGTACCCCAGCAGCGGCCGTCCCAGCCCGTCCTCCCGGCGGACGAAGCGCCACTCGTCCGCGGCGCCCGTCCAGGCCGCCTGCGGGACGGCGGCATCCAGCTCCAGCAGCAGCGAGCACAGCTGCTGGAACTGAAGCCATCCGAGCCGGTCCAGGTCGTAGGGCACCGCACCGGACAGTGTGCCGCGCCCGGCAGCGCGGCGCCAGCCGTCCGCGTGGCCTTCTCAGGGGCGCCGGTATCCTGGCCAGACAGTCATGTCGTTCCCTCAGACCCGCCTGCGCCGGCTCCGGGCCAACCACGCGCTCCGCGGTCTGGTGCGCGAGACGCGCCTACAGGCCGCGGACTTCGTCTATCCGATGTTCGTCGCCCACGGCATCGACCGGCGCGAGCCGATCGAGGCGATGCCGGGCGTCGACCGCCTCTCGATCGCCCATGCGGTGGCAGAGGCCGGCGAGGCCAAGGAGCTCGGCATCCCGGCGGTGCTGCTGTTCGGCTTGCCCGCCGCCAAGGATGAGGAGGGGTCCGGCGCCTGGGATGACGAGGGGATCGTCCAGCTGGCAACCCGGGCCATCAAGGAGGCCCACCCGGAGCTGATCGTCATCTGCGACCTGTGCCTGTGCGAGTACACCAGCCACGGCCATTGCGGGGTGCTGCGCTCGGATGGCGCCGTCGACAACGATGCGACGCTGGAGCTGCTGTCCCGCACCGCCGTCTCTCAGGCGCGCGCCGGGGCGGACATCATCGCTCCCAGCGACATGATGGACGGCCGGGTGGGGACGATTCGCGCGGCGCTTGACGAGGAGGGGCTGAGCGACATGCCGATCCTCGCCTACTCGGCCAAGTTCGCCTCCGCGTTCTACGGCCCGTTCCGCGACGCCGCCGACTCCACCCCCGCATTCGGCGACCGCCGCGGCTACCAGATGGACCCGGCCAACGGCGATGAGGCCGTGCGCGAGTCGCTGGAGGATCTGCAGGAGGGCGCCGACATCCTCATGGTCAAGCCGGCGCTCCCGTACCTCGACGTGATCCGCCGGGTCAAGGAGGCGACCGCCATGCCCCTGGCCGCCTACAACGTCAGCGGCGAGTACGCGATGCTGAAGGCGGCCGCCGCGGCCGGGTACCTTGATGAGCAGACCGCCGTGCTTGAGGCGCTGACCTCGATTCGCCGTGCGGGGGCCGACATCATCATCACCTACCACGCCAAGGACGCTGCTTCATGGCTTCAATAGACACCTCCCGGACGCCCTCACCGCAGCCGCGGGACGGAATCGATGCCGATCGCGCGCCCGGCCGCCACGGGCCCAAGCTGCGCAGCCGCAAGCAGGGGGCCGCGGTCGTGCTCGACGATCTCGACAAGCGCCTGCTCAACCTGATGCAGGGCCGCTTCCCCATCGCGCCGCGGCCCTACCAGCACGTCGCGGCCGAGGCGGGCATCACCGAGGAGGCGGCGATGGCCCGGGTCTCCGAGCTGCTGGAGGAGCGGATCATCCGCCAGGTGACGCCGATCTTCGATACGCGCGCCCTTGGCTACTCCTCCATGCTCGTCGCCGCCAAGGTCGACCCGGAGAACCCATGGCGGGCGGCGAACATCATCAACGCCCATCCGGGCGTCTCGCACAACTATCTGCGCAACCACGAGTTCAACATCTGGTTCACGATCGCCACCGAGCCGGACTCGCCGCTGGGCCTGGAGGGGACGCTGGAGGTCCTCGCCCGGGAGGCCGGGGCCGAGTCGGTGCGCCAGCTGCCGACGCTCAAGCTGTTCAAGATCCGCATGGACCTTGAGATGGAGGGCGGCACCGACGCGCTCGCCAAGGCGGCCGAGGCCGTGGCGCCGGCCGAGACCGAGCCCCAGCCCTACGACGAGTTCGACAAGGCGGTCATTCGCGCGCTTCAGGGTGACATGCCGATCATCGCCGAGCCCTACGCACCGGCCGCCGAGCAGCTCGGCGTCTCGCAGGAGGAGCTGCTGGCCCATCTGACCGGGATGCAGGAGCGCCGGCTGCTGCGCCGGGTGGCGGCCATCCTGTTCCACCGCCGGGCGGGCTTCAGCGCCAACGGCATGGGCGTCTGGAAGGTGCCGGACGATCGGATCCTGGAACTCGGCATGCGGATGGCGGCGTTTCGCGGAATCTCGCATTGCTACCAGCGCCCCACCTACGCGGACTGGCCCTACTCCGTGTTCACGATGGCCCACGGCCGCTCCAAGGAGGAGTGCGATGCCATTCTGGACTCAATCGCCGCCGACACCGGCATCACCGGGCGTGCCACGCTCTACTCCTCCACCGAGTTCAAGAAGATCCGGCTTCTGTACTTCACCGAGGACTACCGGGCCTGGGAACGCGAGCACGCCGGCGTGTGACCGACGTCAGCGCTGACAGATCCACGCGTTCGGCCGAGCTCTACGCCCGGGCGCTGCGCGTCCTTCCCGGCGGAGTCAATTCGCCGGTGCGGGCGATGCGCTCCATCGGCCGCGACCCCATCTTCATCGCCTCCGGCGCCGGCCCGCTCATCGCCGACGCCGATGGCAACGAGTACGTCGACTGGGTGTGCTCCTGGGGCCCGCTGATCCTCGGCCATGCCCATCCCGGCGTGCTGGCGGCCGTCACCGCGGCGGCGGCCCGCGGCACCAGCTTCGGCGCGCCCACCGAGGGCGAGGTCGCGCTCGCTGAGGAGGTGGCCGCGCGGATCCCGTCGGTGGAGATGCTGCGCATGACCTCCTCGGGCACGGAGGCGACGATGAGCGCGATCCGGCTGGCCCGGGCGGCCACCGGCCGGACCAAGATCCTGAAGTTCGCCGGGGCCTACCACGGGCACGTTGACGGCCTTCTTGCCGAGGCCGGCTCCGGCCTGGCCACGCAGGGCATTCCGGCCAGTCCCGGAGTCCCGGAGGCCGCGGCTGCCGAGACCGTCATCGTCCCGTGGAACGACGAGGCGGCGATCCAAAAGGCGGCCGGAGGCGAGCCGCCGGCGGCCATCCTCGCCGAGCCCGTTCCCGCCAACATGGGGGTCGTGCCCCCGGCCGATGGCTACCTGGGGCTGCTGCGCGAGGTTGCCGACGCGGCCGGCGCGCTGCTCATCTTCGACGAGGTGATCACCGGGTTTCGCGTCAGCCGCGGCGGCGCCCAGGAGTGGTCCGGGGTCCTGCCGGACCTGACGATCATGGGCAAGATCGTCGGCGGCGGACTGCCTGCCGCCGCCTACGGCGGCTCCCGCGAGCTGATGCAGCGCATCGCACCCGCCGGCGACGTCTACCAGGCCGGGACCCTGTCGGGCAACCCGCTCGCCGTCGCCGCGGCGCTGGCGACGCTGCATGAACTCGACGGCGCCGCCTACGCCCGCCTGGCGGCGACGACCACGGCCCTCGCCGAGGGGCTCGCCGAAGCGGCGGCTGCCGCCGGACGCGCTGTCTCGGTCCAGAGCCTGCCCGGTCTGCTGACCGTCTTCTTCACGTCGGCGCCGGTCACCGATTACGCCGCTGCGGCCGCCTGTGATCAGGAGGCCTACGGCGCCTGGTGCCGGGCGCTGCTGGCCGAGGGCGTCTATCCGCCCCCGTCGCAGTTCGAGGCGTGGTTTCCGTCGCTGGCCCATGAGCCGGAGCACGTCGACCGCACTGTGGAGGCGGCGGCGCGGGCGTTCGCCGCGATGGAGCGATGACCGTGGCCGTGGAGGACCTGCGCCAGGCCCTGCTTGCGCAGGGCGGCATTCTCGCCGACTCGGTGGCGGCCGACGGCGCCGCCGGTGATGACCCGCCACCGGACGGGGCCCCGCAACTGGCGGCCGACGGTCCGCGCGCCGGCCAGCGGCGCGACGAGTACGAGCTCCTGTTGGAGATGATCTTGGAGGGGTCGCTGCTGCACTACGGCACCCCGCGCGTCGTCCGCTGCGAGGACCCGGACCTGGCCCTGCTGCTCGGCGACCAGCTGTACGCGCTCGGCCTGGCCCGGCTGGCGCGCCTGGGCGACCTGGAGGCCGTCGCCGAACTCGCCGACCTCATCTCGCTGCTCGCCCAGGCGCAGGCGGACGCCGACGAGGAACTGGCGGACGCGATCTGGCAGGCCGGGGCGGCCGCGATCGGCTGGGGAAGCACCCCGGAGCACGAGGCGGCAAAGGCGCTGGCGCGGGCCGGGGACGAACGCGCGACACTCGCCCTGCAGCGCGCCCGCAACGCAGTCGTCTCCCGGACCGCCTGAGGGGGTCGCGAGACGCCCGGAAGGGCGTTGACGGTACTCTTGGCGGCACGTTCAATGTGATTTAGCTGCGGTTGAACGAAGGAACAAGTGGCAGATCGACACAAAGAAGGACTGAAGTCCAAATACACGTCGGACCGGCTGATGCCGGGCGCCTTCGAGGGCGAGACCGTCACCCGTCGGCGGTTCATGACGGCGGTCACGCACGGCGCCGGAGGCGTCGCTGCGGCCGCCTTCGCGCTCCCCGCGCTCGGCTTCGCCATCGGCCCCATCTTCCAGCGGCTCCAGTGGAACTGGCAGCCGGTCGGACCGCCGAGCGACTTCACGACAACCCAGTACACGACGAAGGTCATCACGATCGTGCAGGGGGTCGGCGAGGCCGGGGACTCGATCGCCTACATCCGCGGCCGGGATCCCAAGATCGACACGTATCCGGAGACCCAGTACAACAAGTGGGTGGCGCTCTCCAGCCGCTGCATGCACCTCGGCTGCCCGGTCCGCTACGTGGCCGCGGCCCAGCGCTTCATCTGCCCGTGCCACGGCGGCGTCTACGACTTCACCGGGGAGGTCGTCGGCGGTCCCCCGGTCCGTCCCCTCGACCGCTTCTTCACCCGCCTGAACCCTCACACCGGCTTGGTCGAGCTCGGTCCGCGCTACTCGGTCAATGACCAGCTCAAGATCTACCAGCCGCGGGACCCGGCCCAGCCCCTGAACGGGATCGGCCAGTACATGTATCCGCCGCGCTTTGACACCAACAGCTTCCCGCCCGGAGTCACGAAGTAGCCATGCCCAAGCTGCCCGCGCCCCCTCTTCCCAAGACCCTTCAGCCCGCTCCCAAGCGGCCCGGCCAGAGCACGCCTCCGGTGACCCCGGGGGAGGCCGCGGCGGAGGCCGGGATCACCGTCGTCGACTGGATCGATGAGCGCACCTCGCTGTCCGGCGGCATCCGCTGGATGCTGTTCCGCAAGGTGCCGCGTGGCATCAACTGGGCCTACACCCTGGGGTCGGCGACGATGTTCGCGTTCCTCAACCAGGCCGTGACCGGGGTGTTCCTGGCGATGTACTACGACCCCAACGTCAACGGGGGCGCGTACGAGTCGATCCGGAACATCAACGACAACGTGTTCCTCGGCCAGACGGTCCACGCCATGCACAAGTGGGGCGCCTCGGTGATGATCATCCTGATCTTCTTGCACATGGGGCGCGTCTTCTTCTTCGGCGCCTACAAGTATCCGCGGGAGCTGACCTGGATCATCGGCGTCGTGCTGCTCATCCTGACGCTGACCATGGGCTTCACCGGCTACCTGCTGCCCTTCACGCAGCAGTCCTACTGGGCGACGATCGTCGGCGTGAACATCAACGGCACCGGCCCGTTCATCGGCCCGTACCTGTCGGACTTCCTGCGCGCCGG
>DASSZQ010000288.1:0-20350 GCA_035702755.1 Solirubrobacteraceae bacterium
GCCTTCACCGGCAACAAGTTCGAGTTCCGGGCGCTGGGCTCCAGCATGTCGCTGTCGCTGCCCAACACGGTGCTCAACACGATTGTCGCCGAGGCGATCGATTACCTCGCCGAGGAGCTGGAGGACGCGCTGCAGGGCGGGGCCGACCTCGAGTCGGCGCTGCGCCCCATCCTCCAGCGCAGCTACGCCGCCAACAAGCAGATCGTGTTCGGCGGCGACAACTACTCCGATGAGTGGCATGAGGAGGCCGCCCGGCGCGGGCTGCTCAACCTGCGGGCCACGCCGGACGCCCTGCCGTACCTGCTGACCGATCAGACCGAGGAGGTCTTCTCCAACTACGGCGTCCTTTCCCAGCGCGAGCTTGAGTCGCGCTACGAGGTGTTCCTGGAGCAGTACATCACCAAGCTCAACATCGAGGCCGAGACGGCCGCCTCGATCGCGCGCACGCTGCTGCTGCCCGCGGCCGCCCGGCACATCGGGATGCTGATCGCCGCCCAGATGGGCGAGCTCGCCTCCGAGACCGAGGCGCTGGTGACCGAGTTCGTCGACGCTCTGCGCGAGCTGGAGAACGTCAACCTGGAGGAGAACCAGCCGCACGACGACAACCTCAGGCACGCCGAGTACATGCGCGACACCGTCCTGCCGGCGATGGACACGGTCCGCGCCGTCGCCGACCGGCTGGAGAAGGTCGTCGCCGACGACCTCTGGCCGCTGCCGAAGTATTCGGAGATCCTGTTCGTTAAGTAGTCGCTGGGGGCGCTTCCCGCCGGTCAGGGGTTTGGCGGGAAGCGCACCTAGTCGAATTCCCCGAAGGGCAATTCGACGAGCAGATCTCGCTCCGGCCACCTGCCCGGCCTGGCCAGGGCTCCCAGAGTCCGGTACGGACGTTCCGCCCCGCTGGCTTCCGAGTCGCCCTCTGGGCGATTGGCCCGAAACTTGCGAGCCTGCGGCGGGTTCTTCGCTACGGTGGCTCGCCGTATGCAGGATGACCGCGGGGCGCGCGGTGTTGGGCGATGGGGACACCGCCGACTGCGTCGCTTTGTCTTGATGGTGCTGATCGCGATCTGCGGCGCCGCGCTGGCGCCGGCGGTGGCCGGTGCGCGCGCCAACCCGCTCGCCGGCCGGGCCATGTGGATCTGGGAGATGCCGGCCGTCGACGGCGGCAACGTCGCGCAGATCATCGCCACCGCCCACCGCTACGGCGTGGGCACGCTGATGATCAAGTCCAGCGACGGCACCGGCTTCTGGTCGCAGTTCAACGCCCCGCTCGTCGCCGAGCTGCACCGCGCCGGGCTGCGCGTGTGCGCCTGGCAGTACGTGTATGGCAACCATCCGGTCACCGAGGCCTACATGGGCGCCGACGCGGTTCACGACGGCGCCGACTGCCTGCTCATCGACACCGAGTCCGAGTACGAGGGCAAGTACATCTCGGCACAGACCTACATCCGGCGGCTGCGGGCGCTCATCGGCTACGGCTATCCGCTCGCGCTGGCCAGCTTCCCGTACGTCGATTACCACCCCGGATTCCCCTACTCGGTCTTCCTCGGCCCCGGCGGTGCCCAGTACAACGTGCCCCAGATGTACTGGCGCGCGATCGGCGTCACCACCGACACCGTGTTTGCCCACACCTACTCCTTCAACCTGCCGTACGAGCGCCCCATCTACCCCCTCGGCCAGGTGTGGGGCAACCCGCCGGCCCATCAGGTCGTCCGCTTCCGCGCGCTGTCCCGCGTCTACGGCGCCCCCGGGGTCAGCTGGTGGGACTGGCAGGAGGCCTCCGGGTCTGACTGGACGGCGGTCTCGCGCCCCGCCGGCGGCCTGCCCGGCTACATCCCGTACAAGGTGATGGCCGACGTCGGCCAGGGCGCCACCGGCGACATGGTGGTGTGGGCCCAGGAGCATCTCGTGTCCGCCGGCTACCCGATCAAGATCAGCGGCGTCTTCGGCTACCACACGCTGCTCGACGTCGAGGCCTTCCAGGCCGCCCACGGGCTCAGCGCCGACGGTGTCATCGGCCAGGAGACGTGGACGGCGCTCCTGCGCTACCGGACCGCCCGCGTCAACTGGACCGCCAGGGGCGGCCAGCACGCCGTGCTCGCCACGGCCCCCCGGCACGGCGCCCGGCGCGCGGCGGGCGCCGGGGCCGCCGGGGCCGCCGGGCCGACCATCGACGCCCCCATCCCCCAGTCCGCCTCCCGGCCGGCCCGGCGCGACGAGATCGCCGGCGCCGGCGGCGCGGGCCGCCCGCCGGCCGGCCGTCACGGCTGACCCCGGCAGCACCTGCCCGGCCCGCCGCACCCGTGGACCTGAGGCCGCTGCCGGAGCAGCCAATCCGTTCGAGATTCGAAACCGCCGTTGCGATCTCGAACGAAATCGGTGCCCAGCGGTCGTCGCGGGCGAAATCGGACCGCGCGCCGGCGGATTTCGACCGCACGTGCACCTGAAAAGCGGTGCGCCAGCGGGGGCGGGCCGCTCGCCGGCGCCCCGGGGTCAATCCGCTAGTCGCCGACGCTGATCCCGGCCGCCTCCACCAGGGAGCGGCACTCGTCCCACAGCCGCCGCCGGTCGGCGTCCGACGCATCCGACGCACCCAGCGCGTAATGCGTGGGCCGCCGGCGGCGGTCATGCCAGAACCCGCCGGTGCTGTCCAGCGCCTCCGGCGCCGCGCCGAGCCAGACGATCGTGTCCGCTCCCTGCCGCGCCGTGCGCAGGATGAGCCGGGTGACGGCGCGGAACGTCGGCATGGCTCCCTGCACCCCGGCGGTGTCCGCCCAGCCCGGGTGCATCGAGTGCACGACGACGCCGGAGCCGCGCAGGCGCTCGGCCCACATCTCGGTGATCGTCACCTCCTCGCGCTTGGTCCGGGCGTAGAGCTTCTTGGGGTTGTAGCTCGTCGTCTCGGACTGGAGGTCGCCGGCGGGAAGCGCCTGGCTGTACATGCCCCCGGAGCTGACGTTGATGACCCGCGCCGGGGCGCTGCGCTCCAGCAGGTCCCGCAGCAGGGCGGTGAGGGCGAACGGGGCGAGCACATGGGTGGCGAACATCAGCTCATGGCCGTCGGCCGACCGCGCGCGCTCGCCGGGCATGACGCCGGCGTTGTTGACGAGCACGTCGAGCCGCGGCTCGGCCCGGCTGAAATCCTCGGCAAAGGCACGTATCGCCGCCAGGCTGGAGACGTCGCACGCCACCGGGCGCACATCGGCGCCCGGCACCGCCTCCAGCACCTGGTCGGCCGCCTCCTGCGCCCGCTGCTCGTTGCGCCCCAGCGCCCGCACGCTCGCCCCCAGGCGGGCAAAGCCGGCGCACGCCGCCTGCCCCAGCCCGGCTCCGGCACCGGTGACGAGCACCACGCGGCCGTCCATGCGCGGCGGGTCGGCCGGCCAGTCCGGAAGCCGGCGCCGCGCCTCCAGCCCCAGGTTGCCGTAGCCGAGCACGATGCTGCGGTCCAGCAGGGTGTCGATCATGTCCGAGGCTCCCATGTCCCTGATTCCGGCGTACCCCCACACTGCGTGGCGAAAAACCGTGACAGCTTGTAAGGATACTAGGGCGGCGGGTGATCCCCACCGACGGCGCCGCCTCGGCCGACGAGGGACCGCGCCCGGCCCGAGCCCGGGCGGCGCGCGCCGCGGAGTCGTCCGTTGCGGGCCTTGGGGACCTAGTGACCGTATGGGTACGTAAGTCCCAAACCCGGCCCCTCCGCCCAAGCCAGGACGGTTCAGTTGAGCCCGTGCTCGCGCGCGTAGGCGACGAGGTCGGCCCGGGAGCTGCGCTGGGTCTTCTGCTGGATGTGAGCGCGGTGGGACTCCACCGTGCGCACGCTCAGGTACAGCTGGGCGGCGATCTCGGCGTTGGTGTGGCCCAGCGCGATCAGCCGCAGCACCTCCACCTCGCGGCCGCTGAGATCGTCAGGGCCGGTGCCGGGGGTGGGCGCGGCGGAGGCGAGCTGTGCTCCCAGCTCCGGGTTGAGGTAGGTCCGGCCGGCGGCCACGAACCGCACCGCCTGGATGAGCTCGGCGCGCGCCCCCTCCTTGAGCACGTAGCCGCTCGCCCCTGCCTGCAGGGCGTCGCGGGCCACCTCCGGGTCGTTCTGCATCGTCAGCATGACGACGCGCGTCGACGGCGATGCCTGGCGGATGCGGGGGATGGCCGGGATGCTCGAGCCGCCGGGCATCGTCACGTCCAGCACCAGGACGTCCGGGCGGTGGGTGGCCACCCGCCGCTCGGTGGTGGCGACGTCGCCGGCCTCCGAGACGACCGCGAAGTCGGCCTCGGCCTCAAGCAGCAGCCGCAGCCCGGCGCGGACGACCTCGTGATCATCGGCGAGGACGATCGTGATCACCTCCTCCGGGGCGGAGACGTCCGGCATGGGCGCGTCGGTCACGTCCCGGCCTCACGCAGCGGGTCGCTCACGCCCCGGGCTCGAGCACCGTGCCGGGGTCGATCGTCGTCGGCTCGTCGACATCGAGCGTGACCGCACCGTGCACGTGCACGTCGGCGCCGAACGTCACGTCGCCGTGGACGACAAGCCGCTCGGCCCGGCGCAGGGACGGCGGGCCGTGCGGAAAGCGACGCTCGAAGTCGTCGATGAGCTTGTAGAAGTCCTTGTCCAGCTCGACGAACGGCAGGCTGTCGGCGCGCTCGGCGGCCGGCTCAACGTCGAGGTCGTCGCCGAGCGCGTAGACGTCGGAGCGGAGCACAAGCAGATCATCGGTGGTCTTGACCGGCGCAAACCGGGTCCGGGGCACGAGCAGCAGCGAGGCCCCGTCAAAGCTGCCGATGGCCGCCCCCATCGCGCTCTCCAGCTGGATGACCGGGGTCGAGTCCGAATCGCGCGGGTCGACGGTCTTGCGGTTGACGATGAGCGGCAGCTCCAGCACGCCGTCGGCCTGCTGAAGGGTCCGGGCCAGGACCTGCCGGTCGACCCACAGCGTGTTGGTGTTGTAGTAGCGCCAGCGCCGGTAGTCGCGGAAGGACTCGGCGTCCTCGTCCGGGGTCTGGGCGGTCTCGCGCAGCACCAGCCGGCCGTCGGACCGCCGCCGGGCGACGTGACCGCCCTTGCGGTCAGCCTCGGTTCCCTGGACGACCTCCATGAGGAACGGGATCTGCTCGGCGGCCAGGTGGGCGGCGATGCGCGCGTCAAGCCGCGATCCCAGGTTGTCGGAGTTGGAGATCATCGCGTAGCGGTAGCCGCGCTCCAGCAGCGCGTCGAGCATCCCGGAGCGCCGCAGCGCGCCGTAGACGTCGCCGTGGCCGGGCGGGCACCATTCCAGCGACGGGTTCGTCGGCCAGCTGACCGGCTCCAGGGAGTCGGCGTCCAGCTTGGGGATCATGCTCTGCAGAAAGTCCGGCGCGATCCCGTCGCGGGTGAGCTCCGGGTGGCGCTCCAGCGCCGCCAGCGTTGGCTCCTGGGTGGCCTCGGAGTCCATCAGCACCAGCGGCAGGCCGATCCCGCATCGGCGGCGCAGGGCGACGGTCTGGCCGATGATGATGTCCAGAAACGACTTCCCGTCGCGGGCCTCGATCAGCGACTTGGGCTCCTGCAGCCCCATCGACGTCGCCAGCCCGCCGTTGAGCTTGATCAGGGCCACGCCCTCCAGCGCCTCGGCGGCGTCGGCCTCCGGGAGGTCGTCGAGCGCCGGCACGTCCTCGGCGGGCGCAAGCTCGGCGCTGGGGAGCATCGCCTCCTCCCCGGACTCCAGCCGGGTGTAGGCGCTCTCAAACGCGCGGATCGCCTCCTCATGGGATCCGGCCGCCCGCATCTTCTCGACGGCTGCCTGCTTTCCGGCGTCGCTCATGGGCTGCATTGTGCCTGGCGCGACGGGGGAAGCGCGGAGCGGGCCGCCGGAGCGGTCAGCCCTTGGACTGCCCGTAGTACGCGCCGGGTCCGTGCTTGCGCTCGTAGTGCTTGTCGCGCAGCACGGCATCCAGGGGCCCGCCGCCGGGGCGCAGGACCGTCGTCAGCAGCGCGAGCTTGGCGACCTCCTCCAGCGTGACCGCGTTGTGCACGGCGTCGGCGGGGTCGGCGCCCCAGCAGAACGGCGCGTGCCCGCGGACGAGCGCCCCCGGCACCTCGTCGGCGCGGTCGCCGATGAGCTCGATGAGCACCGTTCCGGTCTCGCCCTCATAGTCGCGCGCCACCTCCTCGGCGGTCAGCGCGCGGGTCACCGGGATCGCCTCGGCGGTGAAGTCGGCGTGGGTGGTGCCCAGCAGCGGGATCGGCCGCTCGGCCTGCGCCCAGGCTGTCGCCCAGGTGGAGTGGGTGTGCACGATCCCGCCGATCCCGTCAAACGCGCGATACAGCGCGCGGTGCGTGGGCGTGTCGGTGGACGGGCGCCGGTCGCCGGCCACCACGTCGCCGCTGTCGAGGTCGACGAGCACGATGTCATCGGCCGTCATCTCCTCATAGGCGACGCCGCTGGCCTTGATCGCCATCAGCCCCCGGTCACGGTCAACGCCGCTGACGTTGCCCCAGGTCAGCTTCACCAGCCCGTGCACCGGGAGCGCCTGGTTGGCCCGCAGCACCTCGTCGCGCAGTTCGGTTTCGTCCATCTCGCGCCTGTACCCGCTGTCAGTCAGTCACGGCCTCGGCGCGGATGCGCTTGAGCTCGTGCAGCAGCTCGACCTGGGAGCGGCCGAGCATCTCGTAGAGGCTACGGTAGACGGCGTAGACGCGGTCATAGACCTCGGTCGCCGTCCGGTCCGGCTCATAGGTCCGCGCCGTGGAGGGCCGCGTGGCCTCGATCGCCTCGTCGATGTCCTCATAGATCCCGGCGGCGACCGCGGCGAACAGGGCGGCGCCGCGGGCCGGGATCTGCTCGGAGGCGGGGACGTGCACGGGCAGGCCGCTGGTGTCGGCGATCAGCTGCATGGTCAGCGGGCTGCGCTCGGCGATCCCGCCGCAGGCGACGATCTGATCAAGCGGGATGCCGTTCTCGGTGAAGTTGTCGACGATCCGGCGGTTGCCGAACGCAATCGACTCCAGCAGCGAGCGGTAGATCTCCGGCGGGCGGCTCTGGAGGGTGAGGCCGAACAGCGCGCCGGTCAGGTCGGCATCGGCCAGGATCGAGCGGTTGCCGTTGAACCAGTCAAAGGCGAGCAGACCAGTCTCCCCCGGCCGCAGCTCGGACGCCTGCTCCTCCATCTCACCGAACAGCGAATCGTCTCCGCCGAGCGTCCGCACAAACCACGCCAGCATGTCGCCGACGGCCACCTGCCCGGCCTCATAGCCGTACAGCCCGGGGAGGATCCCGTCGCGGACCACGCCGGTGATGCCGGGCAGGCGGACCTCGTCCGGACTGACGACCATGTCGCAGATCGACGTGCCGATGACGGTGACAAACGTCCCCGGGCTCTGCACGCCGGCGCCCGGCACCGAGACAAACGAGTCGACGTTGCCCACGGCCACGGCGACGTCCTCGCCGAGCCCCAGGCGCTCCGCCCGCTCGGCCGTGAGGCTGCCCGCCCGGCTGCCGAGCTCAACAAACTCCGTCCCCAGCTTCTCCTCCGGGGCGGAGAAGCCCGGGTAGGCGGCCTCAAAGTACGCCGCGGGCGGCAGACCGTCCACCGGTGACCACAGCGCCTTGTAGCCGGCGGTGCAGCTCTGCCGGCACTCGCGCCCGGTCAGGTGCCACACGATCCAGTCGGTGGCCTCGATGAAGGCCGCGGCGGCGTCGTAGACCTCGCGGTCCTCCAGCCAGATCTCGATCAGCTTGGGGAAGTACCACTCCGAGGAGATTCGCCCGCCGTAGCGCGACAAGAACTCGTCGCCGCGCTCAAGCGCCACCTCGGTGAGGCGGTCGGCGACCGGCTGGGCGGCGTGGTGCTTCCACAGCTTGGGCCAGGCGTGGCGGCGCTCGCGGAAGCGGTCAAGCCGGCACAGCGGCGTCCCGTCGCCGTCGACGGGCAGCACCGTGCAGGAGGTGAAGTCGACACCGAGGCCGACGACCTGCTCGGCGCTGACCCCGGCGCCCCGGACGGCCTCCGGGATCCCCTCCTCCAGCACCCGCACCCAGTCGTCAGGGTCCTGGAGCGCCCAGTCGCCGGGCAGCCGCTCGCCGCTGCTCGGCAACTCGCGGTCGATGACCGCGCTGGGGTAGCGCACGACGTGGGAGCTGAGCTCCTCCCCGCTGCGGGCATCAAGCACGAGCGCGCGCCCGGACTCGGTGCCGAAATCGACACCGATGCAGTAGACGGCGTCGGTCACAGACGGACGGCCGCTGATCCGGCGGGGGCCGCGGTCACGCCGCGGCCGCCGCTCCGTTCCCGCTCGCCGCCAGCCGGGCGCGCCGGTACTCCTCGACGACGATCTCGGTCAGCTCCTCCACCGAGGTCTCCGAGGCCGGCTTGTCCAGCGAGATGACACCGTCCTGGATGAGGTTGACGCGGTCGCACGTCGCCAGCACGTGGATGAAGTTGTGCAGGATCATGATGATCGAGACGTTGCCCTCGGCCTTCAGCCGGGAGATGAGGTCAAGGATCTGCCCGCCCTCCTTGGCCCCCATGGCCGCCAGCGGCTCGTCGAGCAGCAGGATGTCGGCCTCGCTGGAAACGGTGCGGGCGACGGCGATCGCCTGGCGCTGGCCGCCGGAGAGACGAGCCACGGGCACGTCGATGCGCGGGATGTTGATCCCAATCTGGTCAAGCGCCTTCCGCGCCTCGCGCTTCATGATCGCGTTGGACAGGAACGGGATCGGCTTGTGGAGCTTCTCCCGGCGCAGGAACAGGTTGTGGAAGACCGTCAGCTCATCCACGAGCGCTAGGTCCTGGAACACGGTGTCGATCCCGTGCGCGCGAGCGTCGTCGACGCTCTTGGGCGTGTACGGCTGGCCCTTGAGCCACATCGATCCCTTGTCCGGCTTCTGGAAGCCGTTGAGGATCTTGATGAGCGTCGACTTGCCGGCGCCGTTGTCGCCGAGCAGGCCGAGCACCTCGCCCTTGCGCAGATGGATGTTGACGTCACGCAGTGCGACGGTGGGGCCGAAGCTCTTGCCGATGTGCTCGGCGCGGAGCACATCGTCCTCCGCCGTCGATGGCGGGACGATCTTCTCGTGCAGGATCGGCTGGTCAGGTGTCACGTTCTATTTCCCTTTCGACCCGGTCAGGCTTTCCCGGAGCCGAGGCGCACCCGGCGCAGGAGCACGTTGATCGTCATCGCGATGATCACCGCGATTCCCAGCCACAGATACACGTACGTGCTGGGCACGCTCTTGAGCGTCAGGCCGTCCTGAAGCACGCCGATGAACAGCGCGCCGATCAGCGCGCCGACGACGGTCCCCTCACCGCCGGTCATGAGCGTCCCGCCGATGATCACAGCCGCCACCGCGTAGAGCAGGAACTGGTTGGAGCCTGACGGATCGGGCGTGATGCTGGAGGTGCGGATCCCCTCCAGCAGCCCGGCGAACCCGGCGGTCATCGCACACAGCACGAAGTTGCGCAACAGGACCCTGCGGGTGTGGATGCCGGCCTCGGCGGCGCCGAGCCGGTTGCCGCCGACCGCCACCGTGTACAGGCCCCAGCGGCTGAGCGTCAGCACGATCTGCAACACGATCACGATGCCGATCGTCCAGAACAGCTCCGAATACGTCCCGGCGCCGAAGACCTGGGCGAACGTGCCCACGCCGACGACGGTGGTGCCCGGCGTGGTGATCTGCTCGGAGTGCGACATGATCAGCGCCAGGCCGTCAAGGAAGAACAGCATGGCGAGGGTGGCCACGAACGAGGCGATGCCGACCCAGGCGACGAAGAAGCCGTTGACCGCGCCGATGATCCCGGCCACCACGAGCGAGAGGACCAGGCTGGGCACAAGGCCGAGGCCCGCCTCCGTGAACTTCCAGTAGATGAACGGCGTGATCAGGTACAGGGCACCGATCGACAGGTCGATCTCGCCCAGGGTCATGATGAACACCTGACCCGCGGCCATGATCGCCAAAAAGCAGAAGTACGGCAGCAGGTTCTTGAAGTTGCTGCCCGTGAAGAAGGCGGGGGTGGTGGCGGCGAAGTAGACGACCGTCAACGCCGTGACCACGACGATGCTGCCCTCGCGCAGCGTCAGGAACTGCTGCACCAGTGAAAGACCGCCGCCCGCCCGGGCCCGGCGAGGTGCCGGGCCCGAGGGCGGGGTGGTCTGAGTTGTTTCAGACGCGACCGACATGTTGGGGAGACTACCCCTTCCCGCGACGCGCCGTTAGGCCTTCTGGACGCCCGGGGAGGTGCCGGTGCCCTCGTAACGGCTCTTCGTCGAGGCGTACGGCTTGATCGTCGTCTTGTCCAGGAACTTCAGGCCGGTATCGGTCTCGGCGATACCGGTCAGCCCCTGCGATGCCTTGTACATGTAGAGCTGCAGGATCGGAATGAAGCCCTGCAGGTAGGGCTGCTGATCGATCGTGAAGTCGATCTCCCCGGCCTGGAGCAGCTGCTCGGTGATCGGCGTGAGGTCATACCCCCCGCCCTTCCAGCCCTTGGCCCGCAGTCCCTGCTTCTGAATCGTCTGCGCGATGCCCTGGGTCGAGCCGGCGTCAACGGCGAACATGCCCTTGGCGCTGGAGTGGCCCGTGGCCCACGAGTTGATGACCGTCAGCTCGGCCGGCACGGCCGCGCCGGTGGCCACCACGCTGTACTTGATGTTGGGGTGGCTCTTGAGCGTGTCCTTTGCCCCGTCGATGCGCGGCTGGATGTTCGCCGAACCCGGCGTGGCGATGAACAGCGCGATCTCGCCGCCGCTGGGCAGCAGCTCGACGATGTGCTGGCCCATCTGCTGGCCGGACAGGAACAGGTCCTGACCGATGTAGGCGAGACGGCCGGACGAGGGCTCATCGGCGTTGTAGGCCACCACCGGGATGTTCTGCGACAGCGCCTTCTGCACCGGGGCGTTGAAGGCGTGCGGGTCGATCAGCGACGTGGCGATGCCGGCCGCGCCACCGGTGATGGCGCTGTTGATGGCGTTGACCATCTCGCCGACGTTGCTCGTCGCCGACCCCGTCCAGGTGTAGCTGCAGCCGAGCAGCTTGCAGGCGTCGGCGGCACCGTTCTGGGTGGGGGTGAAGAACACGTTGGTGGTCACGTGGTTGACCATCACAAAGTGGTAGCTCTGGCTGGTGCCAAAGATGCTGGAGGCGGCACTTGAGCTCGATCCACTCGCCGCCTTGGCGGTCGAACTGGAGCTCGACGACCCGCCGCCGCCGCAGGCCTGCAGGATCAACGCCCCAATGCCGGCTGCGCCACCGGTCAGCGCGGTCCGGCGCGTCAGCTGGCGCGCCTTCTTGAATGGGGTGTCCTCCTCCTTGCGCTCGTCCCACTCGAGCCGTTCGATCGCGTCGTGAACCACATCTTCTTCCTGCGACATGTGCGCTCCTCCTGTGTTAGGAACCCCAAGCCCCACTTACGCTTGCGGATACGGTGCCAGACCGCGCCCGGGTTTTCCATGGACCTTAACTGACGCTAAATCCGGCGCACCAGTGGTTAGCAACCAACTAAGTGCGGACGAACCCGGATAAAGCCGCGTCCCCGGCTCGAGTTCGTTTTCGACGTTCTGCAGGTTTCGCCCCATCGGCATGCTCTCCTCCACGCTCCGTGGACGGCGTCATGTTAGCGATCACATCCGCCATGTGCAATCAGCCGCGGCCGGTCGTGCGCGCCGACGCGCGGCGACCGGCCGAGCGCGTCGAGGCGCGGCGGCCGGTGGCGCGCGCCCGGGCCGTGCTCGCCCTGACGACGAGCTCCGGAGTGACCAGTGACCCCTCCGGCGGACGCTGCCCGGACTCGATCCGCTCGATGGCCCGCACCAGCACGCGCAGGCTCCGGCTCCCCACCTCGCCGAAGTCCTGACGGACCGTGGTCAGCGGGGGCATGAAGTACGGCGCCTCCGGGATGTCGTCAAAGCCCACGACGCTGACATCCTCCGGGATCCGCCGGCCGGCCTCGTGCATGGCGCGCAGGAGGCCGAGCGCCATCTGATCGTTGGCGACAAAGACCGCCGTCACCGACCGATCGCGAGCCATCCGGCGCCCCAGGTGGTAGCCGGTCTGCGGGCTCCAGTCGCCGATGAGCGGCTCTGGGCGCTCCGCCCCCGCCTCCTCCAGCACCGCGCGCCAGCCGACGGCCCGCTGCTGGGCTTCGATCGAGGCCAGCGGGCCGGTGATGTGGTGAACGGTGCGGTGACCGAGCTCAAGCAGATGCCGCGTGGCCATCGTCGCCCCCCGTTGCTGGTCGACGGCGACCACGGGGACGCCACGGTCCGGTCCCGCCTCGACGGCGACGAGCGGGATGTCGAGCGGGGCGTGGAGCAGCGACTCGGCCGACTCCTGCTCGGAGGTGATGACGAGGATCCCGTCGACCCCCTGCCCGCGCAGCCGCTCGATCGCCTGCACCACCGACGCCCGGTCAAGCGCCTTCAGGCTGACGACGATGACGAAGTAGCCGGCCTCGTGCGCCGCCCGCTCGATGCCGAACAGCGTCGACGCCGGCCCGTACAGGGTCGTGTCAAAGCTGATGACTCCCACCGTGCGCGTGCGTCCGGTGGCCAGCGCGCGCGCCGCCCAGTTGGGGCGGTATCCGAGCTCGCGCATCGCGGCCACCACGCGCTCGCGCGTCTGCGGGCTCACGTGCCGGCTCCCGTTGATCACGCGCGAGACCGTCTGGTGCGAGACCCCCGCCAGCCGGCCCACGTCGGACATCACCGGCGGCCGGCCCAACGGGGCCGCCGGCGCCTTATCGTCGTCCTCGACGTCCTTCGTCATTCCCTCTCCGCTCCTGCGGACACCCTCTGAGGTGGCCATATGTTAGCGCTAACGGAGGATTCTCGCGCCCGTTCCCGGGGCGACCTCGATCGCGCGCTCCGGTGCGCGCGCCCCGGGGGGCAGCAGCCCCAGCACGTACCCGCCGAACCCGCCGCCCATGATGCGGGCGCCGATCGCTCCGGCCTCCCGCAGCCGCCGAACCGTCTGCTCGACGGCGGGCGTGGAGATCGCGTAGCAGTCACGCAGGCTGGCGTGCGAGGCATTGAGCAGCTCGCCCACATTCTCCAGGTCTCCGCGCGACAGCGCCGCCACCGTCTCCTGCACCCGCGCGTTCTCCGAGACCACGTGGCGGACGCGGTCGCGCAGCGGAGCGGGAAGCTGGTCGGCCATCTCCAGCGTCGCGTCCCGCAGGCTCGCGATCCCCAGGTGCTCGCACGCCGCCGCGCATTCGCGCCGGCGCTGGTTGTAGCCCGCTTCGGGATCGGCCTCACCGCGAGCCTTGGGGGCGTTGGCGTGCCGCTCGCCGGAGTCGAGCACGACGAGCGTGAACCCGTCGAGCTCCAACGGGACGGGGGTGACCTCCAGCGAGCGGAAATCGATGCGCATCGCGCTCCCCGGCTCGCCGTACAGGGAGGCGATCTGATCGAGCAGGCCCGTCTGCGCCCCCACCCACTCGTTCTCCACGCGTGAGCACAGCCGGGCCAGCTCCAGCCGATCCGGCTGCGGGCAGCCGCTGACGGCGAGCAGCGCCAGGCACACCGCCACCTCCAGCGCCGCCGAGGACGAGAGGCCGGATCCGCGGGGCACCGAGCCGCTGATCTCCAGACGGCAGGGCTTCAGCTCGCACCCCGCGGCGCCCAGCTCAGCGACGATCCCGCGCGTGAACGCGCGCCAGCCGGCGGCGCGGGTGGGACGACGCAACTCAAAGCTGTCACGCGCGCCCAGATCCGAGGCCACCACCGTCACCCGGTCGCCCGCGGCCCGCGCGGCCTGCACGGTGATCCCGTCGCTGATGGCGAACGGGAGCGCCAGCCCCTCGTTGTAGTCGGTGTGCTCGCCGATCAGGTTGACTCGCCCGGGAGCGAAGGCCGTCGCCTGTTCACCCACGCGGTACTCTCAGTCGCATGCTCATCAGCGACATTCTCCAGCCAACGCACCTGTTGTTGATTCTCGTCGTGGCGCTGCTCGTGCTTGGGCCCAAGCGGCTGCCGGAGGCCAGCCGGGCGCTCGGCCGTGGCATCCGGGACTTCAAGGGCGCGCTCGGCGGTGAGCAGTCGCAGGCGTCGGAGGAGGTCCTGGGCGCCGAGACGGCGCCCGCGCCCGCCGCCGACCGCGGCGTGTGACGCCGCCGCGAGGCACCGCACCGTGACGGTCCAGTGGGGACTTCTCTCCACGGCCCGGATCAACGACAAGTTCCTCGCCGGGCTGGCCGCCTCCAGCCGCGGCCGGGTCCTGGCCGTCGCCAGCCGGGACGGCGCCCGGGTACGCGCCTACGCCGAGCAGCGGGGCATCCCCCGCGCCCATGACTCCTATGAGGCGCTGCTGCAGGACCCGGATGTCGAGGCGGTGTACATCTCCTTGCCCAACGCCCTGCACCTGGAATGGGCCCGCCGGGCGCTTCAGGCGGGCAAGCACGTGCTCTGCGAAAAGCCGCTCGGCCGCCGGGCCGCCGAGGTGGAGGCGGCGTTCGAGGTCGCCGAGCGCGAGGGACGGCTGCTCATGGAGGCGTTCATGTACCGCCACCACCCGCAGACGGCGCGGCTGGTCGAGCTCGTCGGCGCCGGCGCCGTCGGCCGGCCCCGCCTGATCCGCTCGTCGTTTGGCTTCAATCTCAGCGACGGCGGCGACGTCCGCCTCAGCCGCGGTCTGGAGGGCGGCGCGCTGATGGACGTCGGTTGCTATTGCGTCAGCGCGACACGGCTGCTCGCCGGAGAGGCCGAGCAGGTCAGCGGCCAGGCCCTGATCGGCGGCGACGGCGTCGACATCGCCTTCGCCGGCCTGATTCGCTGCCCCCACGGGGTGCTCGCGCACTTCGACGCCGGGCTGGTGTTCGCCGATCGCTACGACCTGGAGGTGGTCGGCGACGAGGCGACGCTGCGCGTCGCCGATCCGTGGCACTGCGTCAATCCCGGCATCGAGCTCCGTAGCGGCGATTCGGTGCGGCGGATCGAGGTCCCCGCGGCCAACCCCTATGGGCTGGAGGCCGATAACTTCGCCGCGGCGATCCGCGGCGAGGCTCCACCGCTGCTGGACCGCGCCGACGCCGTCGGTCAGGCCCGGACGATCGAGGCCCTGTACGCGGCCGCCGAAACCGGCCTGCCCACGGGCGTCTGAGGAGGGGAGGCGAGCGGTGGACCGGGAGCTGGCGCGGCGGGTCGCGGCCAACGAGGACATCTTCCGGCGCGTCAACGAGGGCATCGAGCGGGGGCGGTGGCCGAATGAGCCGGACGCCGAGATCAGCTTCCGGTGCGAGTGCGCCCGCCTGGGGTGCAACCGGCTGCTGACGCTCACGCTCGCCGAGTACGAGCAGGTGCGCGCCAATCCCCGGCGGTTCGTGCTCCTCGACGGCCATGAGCTGCCCGAGATGGAGCGCGTCGTCGACCGGCGGGGCGGGATCGTGGTGGTGGAGAAGATCGGCGCGGGCGGCGAGGAGGCCGAGACGCTCGACCGGCGCGACTGACGCGCAGGACGGCGCCGGCGTCGGCGGGTCGCGCTCAGGCGGGCGACATCGCCGCGGTGAAGCCCTGCTGCCCCGGTTCCCTGCCGGAGCGGCCGTCGAGCTCCGGCGCCCCGGACGAGGACGCCCCGGCCGAGGCGGCGAGGTTGAAGCGGATGCGCACCTCGGTTCCGCCGGAGGCCCGCGACACGACCGCGAAGTCGTCGGCGACCTGGGAGATGAGCCCCAGCCCCAGGCCCAGGCCCGGACGGTCAGCGCTCGGCGTCAGCCCGCACCCGTCGTCGGAGACGAGGATCCACAGCTCGCCGGAGACCAGCGCGGCGTTGACGTACACCGACCCGGGCTCGCCACGATAGGCGTGGATGACGGAGTTGGTCATCGCCTCGGACACGGCGAGCCGCACGGCATCGACCTGCTGCGGCGTCGCGCCGGCGTCGGCCGCGAACGTCGCCAGCTTGGCCCGCGCGTCGGCGACCGCCTCCGGGGTGGCCGAGTAGGTCTCGTTCAGGTTCCGCGCGACGCTCTGCATGACGTAGTTTTTACCCAACGCTCCGGCTTGATACTCACACCGGCGGTGGCCCCACAGCGCCCCAATGCGCCTCGCAGATGACCGTCGCCAGAGTTGGTGTACCCATTATCGGCGGACCTGATAGCGCTTTCTCATCCGGGTGAGAGATTGCGCGCCGGCGCGTAGGATCCCAGGGGTGCGCACCATCCGCGATTCGTTGGCCCACGCCCTCATGGGCACGGTCGGACTGGTGTTCGGAGTGCTCAGCGGGGTCGCCCTGGCCGTCGCGGCGGCCGTGCCAGCCGCTCTGGGGCTGCTCGCCTTTCTGGCCTCCCCGTTCCGCGCCCTGATCGACCGCCTTCGCGGCGCCCGCGGCGCGTGACCGCGCCGGACACCGCAGGTGCCGGCGGGCCGCCGGGCCGGCGCGCCGCCCTCGTCACCGGTGCCGGCAGCGGAATCGGCCGTGCCGTGGCCGGGCGTCTGGAGCAGGACGGAGTCGACGTGCTCGCCGTCGACCTCAGGCCGGACCCGGACGGCCCCGGGGTCCCCCACCAGGCCGACCTCTGCGATGCCGGTGCCAACCAGGCGGCCGTGGCCGCCGCGCTGGAGCGCTTCGGCCGGCTGGACATCATCGTCGCCGGCGCCGGCATCCAGCACGTCTCGCCGATCCAGGAGTTCCCGGTCGAGCGCTGGAACCTCATCCTGGCGCTGATGCTGACGAGCCCGTTCCTGCTCGCGCGGTCGGCCTGGGGCGCGCTCGCCCAATCGCCCGCCGGGCGCTTCATCGCCATCGCGTCCGCCCACAGCCTCGCCGCCTCGCCGTACAAGGCGGCGTACGTCTCGGCCAAGCACGGTGTCCTCGGCCTGGTCAGGACGCTGGCCCTGGAGGGGGCCGAGCACGGCATCACCGCCACCGCCGTGTGCCCCGGCTACGTCCGCACGCCGCTCGTCGAGGCGCAGATCCCGGATCAGGCGCGCGCCCACGGGCTCTCCGAGGAGGACGCGCTGGAGCAGGTCATCCTCGCCCCGCACGTCATCAAGGACCTGATCGAGCCCTCTGAGGTGGCCGACGTCGTCGCCTTCCTCGCCGGGCCCGGCGGGCGGTCGTTCACCGGGGTGCCGGTGACAATGGACATGGGCTGGACGGCCCGGTAGATGGGCCGCAGCCCACAACCTTGACACAATCCTGTCAAGGTTGTTAGCATCGCGCCGATGAGAGACTTCCTCGACGCCGTCCGCCACCGCACGCTCGTCTACGACGGGGGCATGGGCGCCACTCTGGAGCAGTTTGAGCTGTCCCTGGAGCGCGATTACCGCCTCCCCGGGCGCTGCCACGAGGCGCTCGTCCTCAACCGCCCGGACGTGATCGAGGGCGTGCACAGCTCGATGCTGGAGGCCGGCGCCGACGTGCTGGAGACCGACACGTTTCAGGCGTCACGTCTCAAGCTCGGCGAATGGGGCCTTGAGGACCACACCCATGAGATCAACCTCAAGGCGGCACAGATCGCCCGCCGCGCCGCCGGCGAGCACCGGTTCGTCGCCGGCGCCATCGGCCCCACCGGGTTTCTCCCGGCCAGCGACGACCCCACGCTTGGCCAGATCGGCTTTGGCGAGCTCGTCGACGTGTTCACCGAGCAGGCGCGGGGCCTGCTTGAGGGCGGCGTTGATCTCGTGATCATCGAGACCGCCCAGGACATCCTGGAGCTCAAGGCCGCCGTGTTCGGCGTCCGTCGCGCCGCCGCGGAGTCCAGCCGCGCGGTGCCCATCCAGTGCAGCGTCTCGCTCCTGCCCCAGGGCGGCAAGATGCTGCTCGGCACCGACATCAGCTCCGTGCTGGCCACGTTGGAGGCGCTGCGGGTCGACGCCATCGGCCTCAACTGCTCCACGGGCCCGGAGGACATGCGCGACGCCATCCGCTTCCTCGGCGAGAACAGCTCCGTTCCCGTGCACTGCATCCCCAACGCCGGGCTGCCGCTGCAGGGGCCCAACGGGGAGACGATCTTCCCGGAGCAGCCTGAGCCGCTGGCCGCCGTGCTCGGTGAATTTGTCGACCGCTACGGGGTCGGCATCGTCGGCGGCTGCTGCGGCACCACGCCGGCGCACATCCAGGCGATCGCCGAGCGCGTGGCCGGCCGGGCGCCCGGGCCGCGCCCGGAGCGCCGGCCCGCCCATGTCAGCTCGATGATCGCGGCCACCCCGCTCGTCCAGTCCCCGCGGCCCACGCTCATCGGCGAGCGGGTCAACTCCCAGGGGTCGCGCAAGGCCAAGGAGATGCTGCTCGCCGACGACTACGACGGGCTGATCGTCGTCGCCGAGGACCAGGTCACCGGTGGCGCCCACGTCCTCGATGTCTGCGTCGCGCTCACCGAGCGCCAGGACGAGGCCGACCAGATGCGCGAGGTCGTCAAGCGGATCTCGCTCACCCAGCCGGCACCCATCCAGATCGACTCCACCGAGCCGGACGTGATCGAGGCGGCGCTGGAGCAGATCCCCGGCCGCGCCATCGTCAACTCCATCAACCTTGAGGCCGGGCGCGCCAAGCTTGACCGCGTCGTCCCGCTGGCCCGCGCCCACGGCGCGGCGGTGATCGCGCTGACCATCGACGAGGTCGGCATGGCCAAGACGGCCGAGCGCAAGCTCCAGGTCGCCCGGCGGATCACCGAGCTGTGCTGCGACGAGCACGGGCTGGACGCCGACGCGCTCATCTTCGACTGCCTGACGTTCACGCTGACCACCGGCGACGAGGAGTGGCGGCGTTCGGCGATCGCCACCATCGACGGCATCCGCGCGATCAAGGAGCAGATCCCCGGTGTCCAGACGTCGCTCGGCGTCTCCAACGTCAGCTTCGGCGTCTCCCTGCCTGCGCGCTCGGTGCTCAACAGCGTCTTCCTGCACCACTGCGTCGAGGCCGGCCTTGACCTGGCGATGGTCAACCCCAACCACATCACCCCGTACGCCGAGATACCGGAGCAGGAGCGCGAGCTCGCCGACGACCTCGTCTTCGACCGCCGCGACGACGCCCTGGAGCGGTTCATCGCCCACTTCGAGTCCAAGGGGCCGGAGGCCGAGCAGTCCGCCGCCGATCCCACCGAGGGCATGGAGCCTGAGGAGGCCCTGCACTTCCACAT
This sequence comes from Solirubrobacteraceae bacterium, assembly GCA_035702755.1. GTDB lineage: Bacteria > Actinomycetota > Thermoleophilia > Solirubrobacterales > Solirubrobacteraceae > Palsa-465. The sequence continues at coordinate 19,048 of DASSZQ010000288.1, forward strand.
CCTGCGGCGCAAGAAGGAGGGGGTCGAGGACTGGATCGATCGCAGCGTCGAGAAGATCGGCGCGGTGCCGACGCTCAACGGCGTGCTGCTGCCGGCGATGAAGGAGGTCGGCGACAAGTTCGGCGCCGGCGAGCTCATCCTCCCGTTCGTGCTCCAGTCCGCGGAGGTCATGAAGCGCGCGGTGGCCCAGCTGGAGCGCTATCTGGACAAGCTGGAGGGCTACACCAAGGGCACCGTGGTGGTCGCCACCGTGTTCGGCGACGTCCATGACATCGGCAAGTCGCTGGTCAACACGATCCTCACCAACAACGGCTACACCGTCGTCGACCTCGGCAAGCAGGTGCCGATCTCCACCATCCTCGACGCCGCGGTCGAGCACAACGCCACCGCCATCGGCCTGTCGGCCCTGCTGGTGTCGACCTCCAAGCAGATGCCGGCGTGCGTGCAGGAGCTCCATGAGCGCGGCCTGGAGTTCCCGGTGCTCATCGGCGGCGCCGCCATCAACCGCAACTTCGGCCTGCGCATCCTCTACCCCAACGGCACCGAGTCAGACGATGTGTACGCGCCCGGCGTCTTCTACTGCAAGGACGCGTTTGAGGGGCTGCACAAGATGGATCAGCTCATCGACCCGGAGGCACGCGAGGCCCTGGTGGCCAAGACCCGCGCCGCCGCCCAGACCCTGCGCGAGAAGCCGGCGACGACCGACGACGACGCTCCGGACGTGACCGACGCGTCGGTCCGCAGCGCCGCGGCCACCGACAACCCGGTGCCGGAGCCGCCCTACTGGGGCGTGCGCGAGCTGGAGGTGCCGATGGACGAGGTGTACCGCCACCTCGACACCCACGTGCTGTTCAAGCTGCACTGGGGCGGGCGCGGCGTCAAGGGCGAGGAGTGGGCGCGGCTGCTGCGCGAGGACTTCCAGCCGCGCCTGGAGCGGATGTGGCGTGACCAGGACTACCTGCACCCGCGGGCGCTGCTTGGCTACTTCCCGTGCAACTCCGACGGCAACGAGCTGATCGTCTGGGACCCGCAGGATTTCGATCCCGCCCACCCCCGGGAGCGCCACCGGCTCGTCTTCCCGCGCCAGCCCCGCCACGACCGGCTCTGCCTCGCCGACTTCTACCGCCCGGTGGGCTCCGGACAGGTCGATGTCGTCGCGCTCCAGGCGGTCACGGCCGGCGACGCGGTGACCGAGCTGATGGCCAAGCTCGAGGCCGAGGGCGAGTTCGCCGAGCAGCTGTTCGTCCATGGGCTGGGGGTGCAGACCGCCGAGGGCATGGCCGAGTGGCTGCACGCCCGCGCC
>DASSZQ010000170.1:0-6279 GCA_035702755.1 Solirubrobacteraceae bacterium
TCTAGCGAGGGGAGAGGTGATTGTGAGCGTTCGCGTGAGCCGCAGCGCGACGGCGAGCTGGCAGGGAACCGTGCCTGACGGGGGCGGCCGGATCGGCCTGGGCAGCCGCGCCTTTGAGGGAGCGTTCACGCTGCGCAACCGCGTCGAGGATTCCGTGCGGGGGACGAACCCGGAGGAGCTCATCGCCGCGGCGCAGGCCGGCTGCTTCACGATGTCGCTCGCCGACCTGCTCAGCGAGGCCGGGTCCCCGCCCCAGGATCTGCGCACCACCGTGCGGGTGCGCCTTGAGCAGAAGGAGGAGGGTTTTCGCATCACCCGCATCGCGGTGACGACCGTCGGCGACGTCCCCGGCGTCGACGAGGAGCGATTCATCGCGCTGGCGGAGCGGGCCAAGAGCACCTGTCCGGTATCGCTGGCCCTGGCCGGGACCGAGATCACGCTGGAGGCGTCGCTGCAGACGCCGACGGCTCAAGGGGTTGACGCCTAGGCGCCGAATGTGGGAGGGTGCCCGGCGCGGACGGCCGGATGCCGCTGCTGAGGACCGAAAGCCAGTTGATCGCACGCACCGCCACCTGCAGCCGCTGCCGATGCCCGCGGTGACCGTCATCGACGCTACCGAGGTTGCGCCGCGCGCCGCCGCGGACGGGTTGATCGTGCGCCCCACGGTGGGGCCGGCGACGGGTTTTGACGCGCTTGAGCAGGCGGTCCTGGAATGCCCGCCGGGCCGCCGTGCCGAGCTGTCGGTGGGCGAGGTTGAGGAGACGCTGTTCGTGCTCGCCGGCGCGGGCGTCATCCACGTGCGCGGCCAGGCGCAGCGCCTTGAGCCGGAGGCCGGCGTCTACCTGCCGCCCGGCACACGCTTCGCGCTGGAATGCACCGGGGTGCAGCCGCTGCGTCTCGTCGCCGTCCGGGTCCCGGACCCCAGCCCGGGACCGCCGTCGCCGGCACAGGTGCGCCGGCTGTCAGACCAGGAGCTTGAGCCCGCCACCACCCAGCGGGAGTTCCGCATCCTCGCCGACCCGGCGAGCGGCCTGCGCTCGGCGACGCACTTCGTCGGCTACATCCCCACCGATAAGGCTCCGGACCACTTCCACACCTACGACGAGGTCATCTACGTGCTCGACGGGCAGGGCGTCATGCACGCCGGCAACCTCGCGCGGCCGGTAGCGCCCGGCTCATGCATCCAGCTGCCGGCGCGCACCGTGCACTGCCTGGAGAACACCGGCTCAGAGCCCATGCGGGTCGTCGCCGTGTTCCGCCCCGCCGGCTCGCCGGCCGCCGCCTTCTATCCGGACGGCAGGCCGGCCTACACCGCTTCATCCGCCCAACCCACGGGCATCCAGGACACACTCCAGAGGAGGAGGGACCTATGAAGACGCGTCTCACACTGGGCGCGGTGGCGCTGACAGCGCTCATCGCGGCCGGGTGCGGAAGCAGTTCCAACAACAGCTCGAGCCACAGCTCGAGCGCCGCCGCCTCGGCGTCGAGCTCGGGCTCCGGCTCGGGCAAGAGCTGCAAGGCGACGATCGCCATCGAGGGGCCGTTCACCGGGCCGGTCGCCCAGGTCGGCCTTGAGCAGCTGCACTTCGCCCAGCTGGCCGTCGCCAACTACAACCAGGCCAACGGGACCAACGTCACGCTGGCGCAGGACGACACGCAGCTGACGCCCTCGCTCGCCACCCAGAAGACCCAGTCGATCATCGCCTCCAACGCGGTGGCGGCGGTCGGACCGGCGGGCAGCCAGGAGGTCGAGGCGGTCGGACCGCTGTTCGGACGGGCGGGGATCGCGTTCATCTCCGGCTCGGCGACGCTGCCGGCGCTGACCACCGACGGGCACAACCCCACGTTCCTGCGCGTCGTGCCCAATGACGACATCCAGGGGCCGCAGGACGCCAACTATGTCGTCAACCACCTGCACCCCAAGGCCGTGCTCATCATCGACGATGACGAGGCCTACTCGCAGGGCCTGGTCAAGACGATGATCCCCATCTTCCAGAAGGCCGGGGTCAAGGTCAATCACCAGACGATCAACGGCACCGACACCGGCGCCACGCTGGCCAGCGCGATCAACTCGCTCGTCACCTCCCAGCTGACGCCGGATGAGACGGTGACCATGCTGCCGTGGCAGGCCGCGGCCAACGCCCAGCAGTTCGGCCTTGAGGTTCAGAAGCAGGGCAAGAAGACGATCCTGTTCGGCACCGACGGCACCAACTCCCCGTCGCAGTTCAAGATCGTGGGCAGCTACGTGTCGAACTTCGGCCCGGACATCTCGCAGTCCAGCAACCCGCTGGATAAGCAGATCGTGTCCGGCGTGGCCAAGTACGGGCCCTACGGCTCGTTCGGCGTGCCGACGTATGCGGCCGCCGAGGTGGAGATGCAGGCCATCTCGGCCGTGTGCAAGTCCGGACAGACGCCGAGCCGCTCCAACGTCCTGGCGCAGATTCGCAAGACGAACATCTCGCCCAGCCAGAACCCGCTCGGCGTCACCATCGCCTTCAAGTCAAACGGCGACATCGTCGGGCAGCCGGGTTACCTGTTCAAGATCGAGAGTGGCGGTAAGTACGTCGCAATTCCCAATCACTGACAGTCACTGACGGTGAGGGCGTCCCCGGGCGGTGACCCGGGGACGCCCCGCCGTCCAGCGGGCGTCGCGGTATGCACGAGTTCATCCAGACCATCATCAACGGGCTTGAGACCGGGTTCCTGTATGCGCTGATCGCGCTCGGCTACTCGATGGTCTACGGGGTGCTGAAGCTGCTGAACTTCGCGCACGGCGACGTGTACATGGTCGGTGCGTACATCGGCTACTACGTGCTCCAGGCGTTCGGCGGGCCGACGGCGCTGAGCATCCCGGTCCCGCTGCTCGTCTTCTTAATGTTCGTGGCCGCCGCGCTGGGCTGCGGCCTGCTCGGCGTGGGGATCGAGCGCTTCGCCTACCGGCCCCTGCGCGACGCGCCCCGGATCGCTCCGCTCATCACCGCGCTCGGTGTCTCGTTCATCCTGGAGAACTCGGTGCTGCTGCTGTTCGGCGGGTTCACCAAGAGCTACTCGACCAACAGCTTCATCAACGTCGACACCGGGGGCATCAACATCGGCTCGATCAACATCGACCCGGTTCAGATCACCATCTTCGTGGGCTCGATCCTCATGATGTACGGGCTGATGCAGATCGTCGACCGGACGACCCTGGGCAAGTCGATGCGGGCCGTCGCCTCTGACCGCGAGGCCGCCGAGATGCTCGGCATCAACGTCGACCGCATCATCTCCTACACGTTCTTCATCGGCTCGGCCATGGCCGGCGTCGCCGGCGTCATGTCCGGGCTGGCCTTCAACCAGATCTCGGCCACGGTCGGCTTCCTCGCCGGGCTCAAAGCGTTCACCGCCGCCGTCGTGGGCGGGATCGGCAGCATCCCCGGCGCCATGATCGGCGGGCTGTTCATCGGCCTGTGCGAGGCGTTCGCGGCCACCTACGTCTCCACCAAGTTCTCGGACCTCATCGTGTTTGGGATCCTGATCGTCGTCATGCTGGCGCGTCCGACCGGGCTGTTCGCCCAGCCCGCCCTCCAGAAGGTGTAAGGGGTCATGCCGATCGGCGTCGACGAATGGGTGGCCCAGCACGCGGACCGCGCCGAGGTGGGCGGAGGCTGGCGCGGCACGGTGGGGCGCCTCGCCGGCCGCGTGGGCTGGTGGCCGCGGTGGGGGCTGGCCGTGCTCGCCGGACTCTTCTTCGGCCAGCTCGCGCTCAACGTCAACATCCAGACGACCGCGGTCAACTGCCTCATCTACGCCATCCTCGCCGTGGGCCTGAACATCGCCGTCGGCTGGACGGGGCTGCTTGACCTCGGCTACGTCGCCTTCTTCGGATTCGGCGCCTACGGGTACGCCCTGTTCTCCTCGACGGCGCTCGGCAGCGGGGGCGCCGGCGGCGCGCACCTGCCGGCGATCGAGACCTTCGCCATCGTCGTCCTGGCCACCGGGATCTTCGGCGCGCTCATCGGTCTCATGGCGCTGCGCGTCTCCGGCGACTACCTGGCGATCGTCACCCTGTTTGTGGGGCAGGCGTTCTTCGAGGTCGTCAACAACGTCGACCCCGGGACGCTCGGCGGCGTCAACGGGCTGTTCGGGCTTGATCCCGTCCACTGGCTCGGCGGTCAGATCACCACCCCCAACGGCTACTACTACCTGGCCCTGGTCGTGTGCGCGGGGCTGGTGGGGTTGCTGCACTTCCTGGACAACTCACGGACCGGGCGCGGCTGGCGCTCGGTCCGCGAGGACGAGCTGGCCGCCGAGGCGATGACCGTGTCCACCGGGATCGTGAAGGTCATGGCGATCAGCTTCGGCGCCATGGTCGCCGCGTTTGCCGGCGTCATCTTTGCCGCCCAGCAGGACACCGTCTTCCCCACCAACTTCACGGCCAACATCCTCATCCTCATCTACGCCTGCCTCGTCCTCGGCGGCGCGGGCTCGCTGGCCGGAGCGGTGCTCGGCGGCATCCTGGTCACCGCCGGGGAGCAGCTGGTGTCCAGCCCCACCGACGCCGGATACCTCTTCTACGGGCTCATCCTGTTGGGGCTGCTGCTCAAGCTCCGGCCGTGGCGGGTCCTGGCCGGCGTGCTGGTGGGGACCGCGGTGTTCGGCGTGGCGCTGCACGCCATCGTGGGGGCCATATCGTCATCGGCGACGGCGGGGAGCCCCGGCAGCGCCGGCTGGATCGGTTCACTGGTCAGCCACTGGGTGATCGTGCCCGCCAACGCCACCACCTTCGGCAACGTGCTCTACATCCTCACCATCGTGCTGGTCTTCGTGTTTGTGCGCGCGTCCGAGCGCTGGCGCCCGTTCGTGCTGGTGCCGACGATCTGGGTGGCCGCCTGCTGCTGGGAGAGCCGGCTCGTCGTCAACCCGGCGATCACCGCGCAGATCCTGATCGGCGCCATCCTGATCGCCACCATGACCATCCGTCCCCAGGGACTGCTCGGCACGATGCGGGTGGAGGTGGTGTAGTGGCGGCTCCGGCGGACGGCGGGCCGCTGCTTGAGCTCCAGCAGCTGGGGATCCAGTTCGGTGGCCTGAAGGCGCTGACCGCCCTTGACCTCACCGTCGGCGAGCGGGAGATCGTCAGCATCATCGGTCCCAACGGCGCCGGCAAGACGACCGTGTTCAACGCCATCACCGGCGTGTATGAGCCGAGCGAGGGCGACATCCGCTTCGCCGGGGAGAGCATCGCCGGAATGGCGCCGCACCGGATCACCCGCGCCGGGATCGCGCGCACGTTCCAGAGTCTGCGGCTGTTTCTCAACATGTCGGTGCGCGACAACGTGATGGCCGCCACCTACGGCTCGACGAAGGCCACCCCGGTGGAGTCGATGCTCCGGCTGCCCCGCGCCCGGCGCGAGCAGCGCGAGGTCGACACCCTCACCGAGGAGGTGCTCTCGTTCTTCGGCGGGCGGCTGGCCGGCTACCGCTGGGACCAGCCGGCGTACAGCCTGTCCTACGCCAATCGCCGCCGCCTGGAGATCGCCCGGGCGCTCGCCACCCGCCCCCGGCTGCTGCTGCTCGACGAGCCGGCGGCCGGGATGAACCCCAACGAGACGCTGGAGGTCACCGAGCTCATCGGCCGGCTGCGCGACGAGCGGTCGCTGGCGATCCTCGTCATCGAGCATGACATGCACGTCGTCGAGGGCATCTCGGATCGCGTCGTGGCCCTTGATCACGGCGTGAAGATCACCGAGGGCCCGTTTCATCAGGTGGCCAACCATCCGGCGGTGGTGGAGGCCTACCTGGGGCGCGACCCGGAGGCGCTGGCCGAGGCCTAGCCATGCTGCTCGCGCTTGACGACATCACCACCTACTACGGCAAGATGCGGATCCTGGAGGGGATCTCCATCCAGGTCGACGCCGGCGAGCTCGTCTGCCTGCTCGGCGGCAACGCGTCCGGCAAGTCGACGACGCTCAAGACCATCCTCGGCCTGGTGCGCCCCCGCCACGGGCGGGTCCTGCTCGACGCCGAGGACGTCACCGGCCGGCGGGTGCCGGAGCGGATCGCCCGCGGGCTGGCCATCGTTCCGGAGAACCGCCGGCTGTTCGGCTACATGACCGTGCGGGAGAACCTGGAGCTCGGCGCCGTCCTCCAGGACGGCTCCACGTTCAGTGACGACCTGGAGCGCGTGCACACCCTGTTCCCGCGGCTGTACGAGCGCCGCAACCAGCTCGCCGGCACCCTCTCCGGCGGCGAGCAGCAGATGGTGGCCATGGGGCGGGCGCTCATGTCCCGGCCGCGCCT
>DASSZQ010000003.1:0-10835 GCA_035702755.1 Solirubrobacteraceae bacterium
GACGAGCCCCACCAGCGCGCACCGCATCACCGAGGTGCGCTTCTTTGTGCACTACGACGCGCTGTCTGAGTTCAACGGCTCGCTGACCTCTCCGGGGTGTGACTTCTCCCGTGTCGTCAACGCTCCGTGGACCGACGGGGCCGGGCGGCTGCATCCGGCGGGACAGAGCTGGAACGACCTGCGGGCGAGCCTCATCGAGGCCCATGCCGACGGCCTCACCCCGGTCGTCTCCATCGCCGGGTACCCGGGGCCGACGGCGCGGCCGGCGTGGGATCAGCCCGCGCCGGATCCGACCACGGTCGCCGGCGACTGGGAGCTGCGCTGCGGTGTGCGGGGGATCCTGTCGGCGATCAGCCGCCTGCCGGCCGCCGACCAGCCCCACACCTGGGAGGCGTTCAACGAGCCGGACGCCGTCCCCGTCTACAACGGGCCGGGCGAGATCGGCCCCGGGGCGTGCGCGGTCTCGGCGGCGGGATCGCCCGGCGTCGACGGCGCCGCCAAGGCGGCGTGTGCCTACGCGCTCATCGCCGCCGGAATCCACGATTACCCCGGCCACAGCGGCGACACGGTCATCGCCGGGACCCTGTCCAATCCGTCGCTGCCGTACCTGAGCGCGTACGCGGCGCAGCTCACCAGCATGGCGCCCGGGACCGCGTATCCCTCCACCTGGTCGGTCCACGACTACGGCGACGTGACCCGCTCCTACGCCGGGATCGACGTCTCCGGGCTGCGCGCCTTCGACCTGGCGCTGCGCACCGACACCGCCGGCCGCGCGACAGATCTGTGGGTGACCGAGTCCGGCACGGACCTCACCGACCAGCAGCCGGACGCCCGCTGCGGCCAGCCACCCCAGGTGCCACCGATCCTCGGCGCCTGTGTCAACGGGCGTCCGGCGCGGCAGGCGCTCGACGCCCAGGCGTTCTTCGCCCTCCCGGAGGCCGGCGTGGCCGTCCCGGTCACGCACCTGTTCTGGTACGAGTGGCAGGGCGAGGTCAATTGGGATTCCGGCCTCACCGACGCGGCCGGCGCGCCTCGGGTGGGGTGGTGTGAGTTCTACGGAAGCGGCGTGTGCGGCGGGAGCCCCAGCGTGCCACCGGGACCGGCGCCGGTCACCCCGTGATGCGGCCGGGTGCGGCCCGGGGCGGCGGGCGCCGGCGACCGGTCAGCTCTCCGGCTGCCACTGGCTGAGCACCCACAGGCCGCCGCTGACGCGGGTCACCGTGGCCAGCGTCACGTGCCAGGCCGGCGCCAGGCCCCGGTAGGCGCCGGAGCGGGCGGCGCTGGTGCGCTCCTGGGTGATCACCGCGTACTCGTGGTTGCGGCCCCGGACGGGGGCGATCGCCTCCACCGTCCCAGAGTTGGTCACCTCGCCGTGCTGCAACTCATAGTCACGGGCTGTCTCCGAGGCCGCCAGTGACATCGCCGACCGCGCCTGACCGACGCTCACCTCGGCCAGCGCCTGGAGGCGCGCGGTCACCGTGGCCGCCGTCCAATTGATGTAGGTGGCGGTGAACACCTCCACCGCCTGCACCGGGCTGCGCCAGCCGCCGATCACGCTCTGGTGATAGGCGGGAGCGGAATATCCGTCGGTGTGGGTGGGCGGGGCCGTCGGCGTGGTCCCGGCGCTTGGGGTGGTGAGCGCGGTCGCGGTGCTCGGCGCGGGCGGAGCGGTCCGGGGGCGTGCCCCGCCGAGGCTCAGGCCACAGCCGGAGAGGGCCGGGGCGAGCGCCAGCGCCGCCAGCAGGAGCCGTCGCCGGCCGGTCATCTACAGCCCCGCCGGATGCCGGGCCACGAAGCCGGCGGCGCTTCGCACCAGCGGATGCCAGCCGATCCCCGCGCTGCCGTCCTGGGGCCCGGCGGCGTTGGAGGTATCCCAGCGCAGGCCGGCCACGTACATGAACACGTGCTCGGCGCTGGCGTAGATCGTCACCCATCGCCCGGGTCCCGGGCGGCCGAAGGACTCCAGCGCTCCGGACGCGGCCCCGTAACCGACCGGGAGCAGGCCGCCGCCGTAGAGGAGGTGCTCGACGCTGGAGGAGCAGTCGTAGGCGGGCGCGATCTCGTCGAGCGGCAGGCCGTGGGCGCCGCCGTACAGGTATGGCTTGCCCGCGATCTGGTTGCCGGCGGCGATGATTCCGCGGACCGCGGGCGGCGCGTTGGCGGGCGCCGCGGCCCGCCCGTCGCCGAGCAGCCGGGCCTGCCCCCCGGGGATGACGGGCACGCCCGCGGCGAGGTCGGACGGACAGCCGGCGGCGGCCGCCGAGACGGGGGCGCCGACAAGCGAGGAGGCGCTGATTGCCGGCGCCGCGCCGGCGGCGGTCGCGTCGGCGCTTGCTCCCAGCAGGTTGCCGGCTCCCCCGGCGGCGACCGCGCTGATCGTCACCGGGCCGGACCAGCGCCCGTCCTCGTACGGGATGCCCAGCCGCCCCGCAAACTGCCACCACAGGTCGATCACCCTCGGCAGCCCGGCCACCGGCCCGCCTCCGAGGCCGAAGTCGCGCTTGTAGGCGATCGCTGAGCGCGTCCCCCACCGCACCCGCACGGGCGTCATGTACGGCAGGCCGCCCATCGCCGAGGCCGTCTGAAACGTGCTGCCCCCCAGTTCGGCGTAGCTGTCCGGATGCGCCAGCAGGCTGATGCCGGACGCCCCCACGGCGCCGCTGGACGGGTCGCCGGGACCGCCATACTCGGTCGCGCCGACGCGGTCGGCGGCGCCGGATGCGAGCGCGGCGGCGGCACCGGCGGCGCCGGCGGCGCCGGCCGCCGGCGCGCAGGGCGCGCCCGCCGGCCCCGGGGTCGTGACGACGGTGACGAGCATGAGGCCGAGTCCGGCGACGAGAACCGACGCGGCCGCGCCGACAAGCGGCAGGGCGGCCGACCGAGGGGCAGATCGTGCCGGAGCGAGGGGCATGGCGCCACCGTACGGGCGGCCGCCAGGCTGGAGTGATGATCGGCACGAAGTTGGTCCAGATCCCCAGCGTTTTCGGCACGATCGGCATCGCCCGCGCAACAAGCTGGCCGGGTCGCGGACGGGCGGTTCTCGGACTCGCCGGAGGCCCATGTCCCCGCTAACGTTGATGGTTCATGCCTCGCATCCTGGACGTCGAAGCGGCCCTGTTGCTGCTGGAGCTCGAACCGCCGTTTGATCAGCGGGCGGTGCAGCTGGCCCGGCGCCGGATGGCCAAGCGCTGGCATCCGGACATCGCGCCTCCGGGCCGCCGTCACGAGCACCAGCGCCACCTGCAGGCGATCAACGAGGCGGCCGACGAACTGGAGCGGCTGGCGGAGTCCTCGCGCGGTGGGCGCGTCAGCCGGAACGCGGTCAAGGTCTCCGCGGCCGCGGCGCGGCGCGCGCGTGAGGAGGCCGGTCGCCAGGCCTATGAAAACGAGCAGCGCGCGCGGGAGGCGGCCGAGGAGCGGGCCAAGCACGACCCGTTCGGTTCGCGCGTCCCGGACCACTCGGTGGTGCACCGGTACGCACGCTGCATCTCCTATCCGGAGTGGGGCGTCGGCACGGTCAGCGGCATCTACTTCTCCGGAGACGAGGAGAACTCCCAGCAGTGGGCGCGCGTCATGTTCGCCGTCGGCGTGCGCACCGTCCCGGCCGGCTCACTGCAGTTCGTCGACTTCTCCAAGCCGGACCCGGCGGCCGACCGCGTTCAGCGCTTCATGACCGCCGCCCAGCACGCGCTGGCCGAGGGCGATGCCGAACTGGCCGCCCAGCGGCTCGTCTACGCGCGGGACGCCGAGCCGGACAACGCCACCGTGCTCCGCCTGCTCACGGCTGCCTTCTGGCAGGCCGGCAACCTGCCCGCGGCAGCCCGCACCGTGCGCGATTGGGCCCGGGTCGACACCGACCGGCCCACGCCGGAACGCTTCGCCTCACGCATCTACGAGGACATGGGCGCGGTCGACCTGGCGGCCGAGGCCGCCGTGCGCGCCGCCAACCGAGCCCCCGCCGACGCATCCGCGTGGGAGCGCCTGGGCCGGCTCCGGCTGCGGCTCAACGACCGCTCCGGCGCGATCAGCGCGCTGGAGCGCGCCCGCCTGGTGGGGCCGTCCGTGGAGGGCCTGCTCGACCTGGCGCTCGCCCACCATCTGGCCGGCGACGTCGGGGCCGAGGTGTCGGTGGCCCAGGCGGCGACCCAGATCGATCCGAGCTCGCCGCGGGCGTGGTCGACCTACGCCCACGCGCTGGCGCGGACCGACCGCCTCGCCGAATGCGAGAAGGCCTGCCGTCATGCCCTGGCTCTGGGCGACGACATCGAGGTCTCCGAGCTGCTCAGGCGGGTGCAGGCGGCGACACCCCGCAAGCTGTCACAGCGCAGCGCCGCCTAGCCGGCGCGGGCGCGAGGGGTGGGCGGGGGTGCGCGCGCGTGGTCGGAGGCGTCCGCGCCGCCGGCGGGTGGGGCGTCAGGAGGGAGCGGGAGAGCCCTCGCGCCCGCAGACCGGGCAGGACTCCTGCGGACCCAGAGGCCGGCCACCGCATGCCGGGCACTGCTCGATCTGCTCAAGCACGCCCAGCAGCTCACCGACACGGCAGACGAGCAGCCGCTCCTCGTCGACCTCCACCCAGGCTCCCGCCGAGGCGGGGAACACGACGTGATCGCCGGGCTTGACCGGCATGCGAACCCCAACGTGGTCCCACCAGTCCAGGCCGGGGCCGACAGCGAGAACGATCCCGTGCTGGGGCGGGGGCTCGTCGGACCCGGGAGGCACGAGCAGCCCCGAGCGCCGCACGCGGTCCGGATCCAGCTCCTTGATGACGACGCGGTCGAACAGTGGCCTCAACTGACTGCGCATGGCTGAAAATGATAGGAAGCGCGGTTTCGCCGACGAGCCGGACCCGCCCGGCGCGCGCCAACGCCCCCCGTTCGGTCCGGCGCAAAACCTAGGCTGTGCCGATGCGCCTGATGATCGCCCGGTGCTCGATCGATTACTCCGGTCGGCTCGTCACCCACCTCGCGGAGTCCACCCGCCTGCTCATGTTCAAGGCCGACGGGACGTTCATGGTCTGGTCCGACCACGGCAGCCAGAGCGTCAAACCGCTCAACTGGATGACGCCGCCGACGGTGATCGAGGAGACTGAGGGCCCACCCGCCCGGATCGTCGTGCGCAAGCATGCCGGAGCCGGCGAGGACCGCGTCGAGATCGAGTTGCACGAGGTTCTGTCCGACGTCACGCATGAGATGGGATCGCCGGATGCCGACGTCACCCTGGCCAAGGACGGCGTTGAGGCTCACCTCCAGGAACTGCTCGCCGAGGCGCCGGAGTGGTGCGGGGAGGGCTTTCGGCTCGTCCGCCGGGAGTGGCCGACCGACATCGGGCCGGTGGATCTGATGTGCCGTGACGCCGACGACGGATGGGTGGCCGTCGAGATCAAGCGGGTGGCCGGAATCGAGGCGGTGGAGCAGCTGACCCGGTACCTGGAGCGGATCCGGCGCGACCCGGAGTTCGCCCTGTGCCGTGGCGTCCTCGCCGCCCAGCAGATCAAGCCGCAGGCGCGGGTGCTGGCCGGCGCGCGGGGGTACGACTGCGTGGAGGTCGATCTCGCCGTGCTGCGGGGCGAGCGCGAGCCGGAACTGCGATTGTTCGCAGCATGAGCACTCAACAGCCAGCGCGGATCCAGCTCCCTCGGTCATGAGCGAGAGCGAATCCGCCGTCCTCACTGAGCGCCGCGACCGCGTCCTGGTCATCACGATCAACCGGCCGGAGCAGCGCAACGCCATCAACGCCGCCGTCGCCGCGGGGATCGCCGGCGCGCTGGACGAGCTTGACGACGACGAACGCCTGTCGGTCGGCGTCATCACCGGCGCGGGCAAGGGGTTCTGCTCCGGCATGGACCTCAAGGCGTTCGTGTCCGGCGAGCGTCCGTGGTTCGGCGACCGGGGGTTTGCCGGCATCACCCAGCGCGCAGCGGTCAAGCCGCTGATCGCCGCCATCGAGGGGTTCGCCGTCGCCGGGGGGCTCGAGGTGGCGCTGGCCTGCGACCTGATCGTGGCCGCCCGGGGGGCGCGGCTCGGCATTCCGGAGGTCAAGCGCTCGCTCGTGGCTGCCGGCGGCGGCCTGTTGCGCCTGCCGCGCGTACTGCCCCGCAACGTGGCCATGGAGATGGCACTGACCGGCGACCCGTTGGAGGCTGAGCGCGCGTACGAACTGGGCCTCGTCAACCGCCTGGCCGAACCCGGCGGCGCACTGGAGGCGGCCCTGGATCTCGCCGCCGCCGTCGCCAAGAACGGCCCCCTGGCGCTGGCGGCGACCAAGCGCATCCTCACCGTGTCCGTCGACTGGCCGGACGCTGAGTTCTTCACCCGCCAGGAGGAGATCGTCCGGCCGGTGATGTCCTCCGATGACGCGCGCGAGGGGGCGACGGCGTTCGCCGAGAAGCGGCCGCCGGAGTGGCGGGGCCGCTGAGCGGCCCCTCTGTCCGCGTCGTCGCGCAGCTTTCGGCGGCGAAACGCCTGGCCGGCGCTGGCTCGCTCTCCGTGCCTGGCGCGGCACGCCAGGTCAAAGGATGACCCGTTCAGGGAGGACAAAGTCCACAGCGGGCAGACGCTCTACCGTCCGGTGTCACATCGAGATTGTGGGGATCTACGGATAGACGCCATGGCAGCTGTAGAGGTAGATTCTGTCCTGCCCCCCGGCGGGCTCGGCCCGACTCAAAGCGAGCCTCCTACCCCCTGACTCGCCCTGAGCCCCCGGCACGCCGAGCCCGCCCCGGGAGGCCCTGCTTGCGCCAGCACACGCTGCCAGGCACGGGCGCACCTCCTCCTCCCGTCCTGCGTCCAGGGATCCACTGCCGGCCTGACCGCAGGCGCGACACCGGCGCGACCCTCCCCCGGACGCGATGGTCGTCCGGGGGCGACCCGCTCAGGGTCTCGCGAAGGTTCGGCCCCCGGGGCGCGTTTATCGGTCAGAGCGCGTCATCTGACCAGGCGTCCGCGCGGGGACAGGACGTGACGTGGCGTCTGCCAACGCAGAAGTTGCCACACCGCTTACCATAGGCACCTAAAGCTGCGCAAACCCACAGTTCCTCCCATGGCTTCCAAAGAACGCCGAGACGCCGACCGCCGGGCCGCCGCGCCGCTGGCAGCGCGGATCCGAGAGGCTCGCACGGCTGCCGGGATCTCCCAAGAGGAAGCCGCTCGACGGATTGGGGTCGTCCACCGCACATACACACGCTGGGAACGCGGGGAGACGCTGGGCTTCATCGGTCACATCGGGGCGATCGCGCAGGCGTTGGAGACGACGACCGACGAGCTCATGGGCGAGGCACGGTCCGCCCCGGATCCAGCGAGCGTTGAAGACCTCTCGACCAAGCTGGACGCTCTGCTCGAGGAGGTTCAGCAGCTGCGCGAAGACCTCGCTGATCTCCAGAAGAAGCAGTCCTCACGTCGCGGGTAGGCTCAGGGCCGGCGTGCCCTGATGCCCTACGCCGCCCGCTCCCCCCACGCGGTGGCCACCACCGACCGGGCGCCCCCGCGGTCGCGATGCTCGCAGAGGTAGATCCCCTGCCAGGTGCCCAGGGCGGGGCGGCCGCGGGTGATCGGCAGGCTGAGCGCGGGACCGAGCAGCGCCGCTTTGATGTGAGCCGGCATGTCGTCGTCGCCTTCCAGCGTGTGGGTCCAGTACGGCGCCCGCTCCGGCACCGCCTGGTCAAACCACGCCTCAAAATCCCGGCGCACGTCCGGCGAGGCATTCTCCGAGAGCGCCAGCGACGCCGACGTGTGCTGGATGAGCAGGTGCAGCATGCCGGTGGCGAGCTCACGCAGCTCCGGCAGCTCGCCGAGGATCTCGCCGGTGACCAGGTGAAAGCCCCGCGGCCTGGGGTCAAGGCCGATCGTCCGCTGGATCCACATCATTCCGGGATCCTCGCTACCCGCATGTCGACCTTGTCACCGCGGAAGGGAACCCCCTCCGCTTCGAGGAGGCGGCGCTGCCGCCGGCCCTTGGCAAGCGATCCGTCGGCCCGGACGATGCGGTGCCATGGCAGGTTCGGATCGTCGCTGGCATGCAGGACGGCACCCGCGTGGCGCGGGGCACCGGGCGCGATGTCTCCGTACGTCCGGACGAAGCCCTCCGGTGTCTCGCGGACCCGCTGGAGGATCAGGTCACGTGACGAGGCCTGAGCGCGCATGCGCCACAGCATGCCAGCGCCCGGCCGGGGCCGGGCGCCGACATTGGCCCATCACCATTCCTCGTTGTGCTGCGCCGAGCCCTCCTCGCCCGGGTGCTCCTCCTCCGGCTCCGGGTGCTCCCACGGCTCGTCGCCGTGCGTCTCGCCGTCCGCCTCAGCGCCCGCGCCGTCGGCGGCGAGGCGGTTGCTGATCGCCCGCACCGTCCCGTGGGTGAGCTGAGCAGCGGTGGCGATCTCCCGCGTCGACAGTCCCAGCCGCACGGCGCGGGCGATGGCCTGATGGTGCTCGATTCGCGCCTCGCGCGCGCGGCGTCCGGTTCGCTCGACGCTTCTCAGCGTGTCGCCACGCAGAGCATTGCGCACCTCTTCCTGACCGCGAGCCTCGGCCTGCGTGATGTCGCTGAGCGACTGCCCCGCCGCCATGGCTCCCGTCGCCGCGCTGACCAGTGCCTCGGCAGCCGCTCTTGCGGCCTCCGCGTCGGCGTCGGTCTCCGCCCGGAGCCGGGCACCCGCAGCCTGCGCGACCGGAGCCAAATCTGCGACCAGACCAAAGGGAACATCCTGGTCCTGAGAAAGCATGAGCTTCTTCTCCCCCGTTGCCTTTGGTTAGAACTTACCCCCTGCGGAGACGGCTCATTCAGCGCTCTGCCATCGGTGAAGGCCTCTCCGGGTCCATCTCGCCGGTCAAAGTCCACTGTCCACTCATAACCACGCGGTACGTATCGATGCAACAGTTACTGGTGTACACGATTACCCCGATGGCGCCCACGCCCTCTTTGCCAGGCCGGCCGCTTTGACGATGGATTCACCCCCCGGCTTGCGCTCCGCCCTGATTGCAGCGTCGCGGCGGCCCACACGCGGGTCGCCGGGCGCCACCCCCTGCACCGACAGCCACCGGTTCGGCGCGGCGAGCTTCGCAACCCGGCCAGCCCCGACGGCGCTGACGTCACAGGCCACGCTGGACGCCGCGCCGACCCGTCTCATCCGCCGACGTGCCGGCCGATCACCCGTCAGCGCGTCCGTCGGAAAGGGCCGCACCCATCGCCCCCGCAGACGGAACGGCAGGACGTGGGTGTACCGCGACCGATCCGCCCTTCCGGATCGCCATTCTCCGTGCAGCGTGTCCATCGTTCTGCCGCCGCGACACCATCGCCTCACCAGACCGCTGTGCGAGGTGGCGGCGTCGTCCGCAACGGGCGTGCCCTCCACGGGGCCGCACCGTGCCAGCGGCAGGCAGTGAGCTGATCACCCGCGTGCACCGCGGCCGGTGAACACGCCCGGGACGCTCGCAGGAGGCAGGCAAACGCGTGTCACACCGCCGGGCTCATGGTCGGACCCGTGCCGCGAGCCGACACCGGGGCCTGATGCCGCGCTGGATGTGGACAAACCGATACTTGATCTAATCACTGTCACCGGCCCGCCTGGGAGGTAATTGGAGTTACCCACCGGGTCGATTTGTGCACATTTGGGCACTTCTGTGTTTGAGTTACATGCCGTCGGACACCCTCACCGCAGGGGAAGCGCCGGGGGAGTGTCGAGGCAGGGAACCGTCAGGGTAGGCGCCGTCGAGGTAGGGACGGATGGGACGACTCACAACCAGTCGGAGCAGCGAGTAGAGCGATGAGCCGTCGCGGCGCCCGCACAACCGCCAGCCGCGCCGCCGTCGTCGGCCTGCTGATCTGCGTCGCCGTCGCCTTCGCATTCTGGGCGGCCTCGGCGTCCGGCGCCAGCGTCTCCTCCGAACTGGCCTCAGCGACCGCTCCCGCCACCGCCGCCAGCACGGTCGGCGCGGCCGCCAGCACGGTCTCCACCACCGCCGCACAGGCCGCCGCGCCGGTCACCACGGCGGCGGCCAGCGTCACCAGCGCCGCAGTGCCGGCCAACACGACGTCCAACAGTCCCGCCGCCACCGCCACCGCCGCCGCGCCGGCCAACACGACGCCCAACCGCCCCGCCGCCACCGCCGCCACGCCGGCCACGACCCCCGCGGCGACCGTCACCACCACGCCCGCCACAGTGACCGCCCCGGTCACGGCCACGGTCACCAAGGTCACCACAGCGGCCACCCAGACGGCGCAGAAGACCTCCGCGCCCGCCACCGCCAACGCGACGCACACCGTCAGCCAGACACTGCAGTCCGCCACCTCGGTCCTAACACAATCATCGCCAGCCACCACGGCGACCCAGCCGCTGCAGAGCACCGTCAAGACGGTGACCAGCCCGGTCACCCAGACCGTCCAGGCAGTCACCCGGCCGCTCGCCAGCGCCGTCCAGGGCACCACCAAGACCCTGACCGGCACCGCCACCGGAGCGCTCCAGGGCACCACCAACACGGTGGCCGGCACCGTCACCGGGACCGTCGAGGGCGCCACCAAGACCCTGACCAGCACGCTCCAGGGCGCCACCACCACGCTCACCGGAACCACCACCGGCGTCCTTCAGGGCGCCACCAAGACCCTGACCGGCACGCTCCAGGGCGCCACCACCACGCTCACCGGGACCATCCACACCGCCGCCAACACGGTCGCCGGCGTGGTCGGCACCGTGTCGGCGACGGCGAGCGGGCCGACGCTGAGCACCCTGGTCGCCCCCCTCGCCAACGGTGCGCCGCCGCGCTCAGGTGGTTCCCTGACCTCGCCGACGACCGCCACGGCTGCGCCCGCGTCCTCACCGGCATCCGTATCCCGCGGCGCGACGC
>DASSZQ010000071.1:0-56771 GCA_035702755.1 Solirubrobacteraceae bacterium
GTAGAGTGCATGTCTCTCTTGGGGCGGCCGAGAAGCGGGCGCATGGGCCGATGCCGGACCTCGCCGCAGAACCGCGTCGGAGGAGCGGAGGTCAGGGGAGGGCCGTCAGGCCCTGCCGAAGGCAGCCCCGAAGGGGCGACCTTGACCGAAGCGACGATGGCGCGACCATCCGACCGAGTCCGGAGGAGTTCGGACGAAGCGGTCTCGCCAGAGAAGTGGAACGGGACGCGGGCGACCTCGCGAGCCCTCTCGTGGCCAAGTACTCGCCCCGACACGTCGCCGCGCGTCATCCCCTTGTCGCCGAAGCGATCGCTCCTCCCCAAGCGCGACCGGCGACGAAAGCGCTCGCAGTCCCGTCAAGTCCGGCGGTTGCGCGCTCGGGACCGAGCCGTGCGTCGGGGGGACACGGGATCAGCCAGGGGGAGCAGAGACGAGCTGCCGAAGTTCATCGGATGCGACGTACCGTGTGCTGCGGGTTCTCCCGAGCTGGGTTACCAGTCCCGCATCGAGCAGGCGTCGGAGATCAGAGGTTGCAGTCGCCAGAGAGATGTCAGCTTCGCTCGCGTAGGCTGCGCGGTCAGCGCCGTCGAACAGGCTCTGTTCAAGTGCGATGACGAGACGGTCGGGCCACCCGCGGGCCTCAGCGAGCTGCTCGAGGGCGGCCCACCGAGTTGTCGCTTGCGCGATCTGGCGAAGTCGCTGTTGCGCCTGGTCGATATGCGCGGTGAGACAGAAGCGTATCCAGGGCGTTGCATCACGCGATGGGTGGTAGCTCCCTGCCTGTACCTCGCGCAGCACCGCGTAGTAGTCCTGCGTGTGTCGGCGGAGGTACTCCTCGATGGAGCTGAATTCCGGCGAAAGGAGCCCATCGCGCGCTAGGACGAGCGATTGCACGATCCGTGAAATCCGTCCGTTCCCGTCGCGAAACGGATGCACCGACACAACGTGTAGATGCGCCATGGCGGCACGGACGACCACGTGCGCATCTGGATCACCCCGATCTAGCCACTCGACGGTTTCTGCCATCAGTTCTGGCACGTCAGGGCCAGATGGGCCTTCGTACGCCGGAGGACCGCCGTTCGGACTCGTGACGTAGATCGGGCCGGTGCGCCACTGGCCCGGCAGCTTGTCGCGCTGGAAGTACACCGCGTCGAAGTGGAGGTCAAGGATCACCCGGTCGTTCCAGCGGAAGTGGGGGTCGGTTGCCATGATCCCGACGTGGTCCATCGCGCGCGCATAAGAGGCAACCGCCAGTCGATTCTCGTCGTCGGCAGGAGGCTGCTCGCTGCCGGCCACGAGGGCGGCTGCCTCGCCCGCAGGAACTACAAATCCTTCGATCGAGACAGAGCTTTCGACGGAGCTCGCTCGGACTTGGCGGCGCAGCTGGCCGAGCCACGGGCCGGATACGCCCGTAGCGTCGCCGAGCTTGGCGCGGAGCTCATCGAGCTGGCGCAGCTGCGCGGCCAAGGGATCCGCGATCTTTGGAGTTCTGAATAACACGCGTATAAGACTAAACGATTTATCGCCTAATCGTCAACTCGAATATATCCTGCTGTGCTTGAAGCACCCCCTTGAGGCATCTTTGGTCATGGCCGCCGAAGCGATAGGAGGCCGAAAGCCCCACCAGCTCGGCTACAGCCAGTTGCGAGCGGGCAGGATTTGGAGAAACGGCCGCTTGAGAGCTGGCGATCGCTTCCGTCTCTGCCACAGCCACGAAGCGCGCCATTGCCTCGGCGACCAGGCGATGGCACGCGTCGTCGGCGACGGGCGAGCGGAACGCCGCGATAGAAATGCCGGGCTCGACGACCGGCGGCGTCATCGCTATGGCGACGATCCGACGCCTGCCGCGGAGAGCGCGATCTTGTCGCAGGGACCGCGATGACGGCCGCGCTTCCGGCGAGCGGTGCACCGGACGCGCTTAACGGCTTGCAGTGAGGACTCGCGGCGTCTAGTTTCCCAGCCGATGCGCCAATCAGATGCCGAGGTTCTCGACAGAATCATCCGGGCGCGTGGTGGCTTCGGGCACCGGGAACATCTCGAGGTCGCTTGGGCCTACATCCGCACGCACCCGATTGATCAAGCGCGTGTCGCCATGCGTGACGCGATTCGTCATGTTGCTGGACGTCATGGAGCCGCCGACAAATACCACGAGACGATTACCCAGGCGTGGCTCCACTGCGTAGCCGTGCACGCGCAACGCTGGCCGGCGGACGGCTTCGACACCTTCATCGATCGAAACCCGGACCTGCTCGATCGCAACCTGCTCCAGCACTTCTACTCCGAAGGGCTGCTCCGCGCCCACGCGGCGCGGGCAGGCTGGGTGGATCCGGACCGCACCCCACTCCCCGCTCTGACGTAGACGGAGCACCAGCAGCGAGGTCCTCGTTCGGGCGCCGAACAGCGGGGAGTCGGCACCCCGTTAGTTAGTCGGCCGAGTGCCCCACGCGCCGGCGATTGCGTTGGCCATCTCAGGCGGCTGAACTCAGCGAGGGCTTCGCCGACGATCCACCACTTAGCCGGTTCCCGGCCCGGATGACCGCTGGTCGACGAGAGCGGTCATCGCGACGCCGGCCTCCGTCGCTGCCCTTGCCGGACCAACCCGAACTCCGATCTCCCTCAGTGGGCCGGCGACTGCTCGGCTGCTTGAGAGCGATCGCGCGTCTAGCCAAGCCAGATCGTCGCGGACCTCAAACTCTCGCGGAGAGTGCGGGCTGGTCAGCCCGCACTCGCTCCGCGCTTGAACAGCTCAGGGCTCCGGCCGAGCCCAGCGGTTCGCGATGGACTCCCCGCTGGCTACCCGATGTGGAAGCTCGTCAAGTCGAACGTGCCCGCATCGCTCCCGTTGATCGCCACTCCGCTCGCGTACCTGCTGGCGCTGCCGAAGGACAGGCTGACCTGCTTGACGTGCTTCATCGCGTTGGTGAAGCCGTCGTATGGCGAGACCGCCGGGTCGATTCCGCCCACGCAGTTGGGCCCGGGGTGCGGTGTTGTGTCGGACGCCACCTGGCCGCAGACATTGCTCCAGTGTCCGCGGTCACTGAGGGCGGCCGTTATCGTGCCGCTTGTTGTGCTGTTGAGGTCGAGGGCGCTCCCGGAGTACCACCAGTAATCGTTGGACGTGTAGCGCCCGGACGAGACATCCTGGAACTCGATCCGAGCATACGCGTCGGAAGGCGCCACCGACCGCGTCGAGTAGCTGCCGGATGTCCACTTCGCGGTCGCCGTGATCGTGCTGCCCTCGGTCAGCGAGACGTTGTAGTTGTTCTGCAGATAGACCGCAAACGAACCGGTCGATGACGACTGGAACGGCTGGACCGGGAACTCGAAACCGCCCGCACCGTCTGAGGCCGGTCGATTGATGTCCCAGAAGAAGCTCGTGGCCGGCTCGGCGTTGAAAACCCGCCAGTTGGTACCGACGCCCGGTGCTGCGCTCGCCAGAGCCGGAGTGATCAGCAGACCTATCCCAGCGGCGCCAGCGAGCGCACCAAACAGCGCCGCCGCTCTCCGCTTGATCGGCCTCGGGACGCCATACCTCGACAGGGGGTGCTGCATGGGATGCTCCTTTCTGGTCAGCGCTCGTACCGACGCGCTCGATGTAGCCGACTCTCCTCGGCGCGGGCTCACGCCAAACCCAGGTCTTGGTGGGCGTGCCGGCCGCCCTTCTACCTCTATCGGCAGCTCCTCCCAATCCTTCAACCCCACAAGCTTGGCGGCGAGTCGGTTGCGGCGTCGCGCTTTCGCCCAAGGCAGGCGTCGTGCTCCGGGGGTGTCCCTTCTTGCTTGGCGCGAAGCTGCACTCCGGCGGAGGGTGCCGCCTTGATCGACAAGCAGCCACCCCATGATCACGGCTCCTTCAGGCGTCAGCCACCAGCGGGTCCAGCACGGCTGGCGTGGCTGCTCGCCTGCGCCGGCGGTCGCCGGAGCTGACGATCGCATCCGCCACGGGACCACGCTCAAGCCGGCTATAGCTTTGGCGACAACAGGATCCCGCCGATGACCGACAGTGGCATGATCGGATGCCGTGGAAACATTCGTGCGGAATTCGTGCGGACAACCGGGCCGCGAGGTCCGGCCTGGCCAGCTCAACGGTGCGCGCTTGGCGTGATCGCGGGGCTCTGGGATCTCGGGCTCAACACAGGTCGGCTCGGGGAGCCTCTGCGCTCTGCTCGAGGTCGAGTATGAGTCGTTTGATCGTGGGATCGCGGTCGAGTACGGGATCGGTGACGGCGTTGACGATCCCACGCAGCAACGAGATCGGTATCCAGCGAGCTGGCACGATGATCCGGGCCGATCGCCGCTCAATTCCGCGGATAGTTGCCGCAGCCACCCGCTCGGGGGCTATCGGCGTGCGCAGCGCCTTGGGGTAGGCGTGTCTCAGCATTTCGGTGGCGGCGGGAACGCCGCCGAAGGCGGGCTTGATCAGCGGGGTGTCCGTCCAGCCGGGGTAGAGCACGCCCGCGGTGGCGCCGTGCGGTGCGAGCTCGGCTCGCAGAGCCCTGCCAAGCTGTTCGACGCCCGCCTTGGAGACCGCGTATGCCGCGTTCACGACCCCGTTGCAGTACGCGAAGATCGAGGCGGTCAGCACGACATGGCCGCGTCGCGCGATGATTTGCGGCAGGGCGGAGCGCACAGTGCGCCACGCGCCGAGAAGGTCGACCTCGATAACCCGCTCAAACTCCTGATCGGCAGCCGCAGCGATGGTCGTGGGGCGCTCGATGAGAACGCCGGCATTAGCGATCACCACATCCAGGCCACCGAATCGATCAGTTGCCGCGCGCACGACCGCGTCAAGCGCCTGCCGGTCGGTCACGTCGACCGTCATGGCAAGCGTGCGGTCACCTCCAAGCTCGGCGGCGAGGCCGCGCAGCACGCCCGCACGCCGGCCGGTCAACACCAGGTTCGCGCCGCGAGCCCCGAGCGCTCGGGCCATTGCGCCGCCGATGCCGCCAGTGGCGCCCGTGAGCAGCACAACCTTCCCAGCAACCGGATACCGCATCGTTCGACACTCAACCACAGGCGATGGACCGCGCATCAGGGGATCCCCCGACGCCGCCGCGGCATATAGCCAGACTCCTTCAGTCGCGTCGGGATCTGGACGAGCCGCTCCGCGACCCGGCGGTGGTCCTCGGCTGCGGCGGCCGCGGCGCCGGATCTCCCGCCGCGAGCATTGCCTCGACCAGGTCGGCGAGGATGGGGAATCGCGCCGGCGACTCGACGCCTCCGGCCACCGTCAGCTCCCGGGCCCGGCCCAGCGCCGCTGCGGCGGCGCGGGGATCCTCCTATGAGCGTCTGCCAGCCGCGCGCGTCCACGGCCTTGAGCGCGCGGCGCCACAGAGCCGTCTTTCCGACCCCGGCCTCTCCCTCCAGAACGACCGCCCGCACGCCGGGACCGGCCTGCTCCATCGCTGCGAGGAGAGCCTCCAGTTCTCGATCACGCCCAATGAGCGTTCTTGTCGCCGCCCCCCGGTTCGTCAGTCCCCCTTCCGGTCCGTTCCGTACACCATAGGGCCTGGCCCCGTCGAGCGACTCAGTTTTCGAAATGGCGGCGGCCAGAGACATATGCTCGCGAGCCACACCAGCTGAGGAGGGCAGATGGGCGGGACGATCGACACCTACTTTGACGCGTGGAACGCGACCGACGACGTGGAGAGACGCGCGCTGATCGAGCGGTGTTTGGCCCCCGACGTTGAGCTGATCGACGAAAACGGACGGTTCAGCGGGTACGAGGCACTTGGAGTTCTGATGGCAAAGTTCCATGAGGCGGTCCCCGGGGGCCGCATCGTCAAGACGAGCGGGTTCGATGAGTTTGAGGGGATCACCCGCTATTCCTGGGACGCTGTCGATGCCGAGGGCAACACCAGGTCGTGCGGTCTTGATGTGGTTGAGGCGGATGCGGCCGGGCGTCTACGGCGCATCGTGATGTTCCACGGTCCCCTTCCGCCCGTCGGCTAGGCGGCGGATCTTGGTGCCGTGACGGACGGCGGCACAGGATGTCGGCGCTGGCGCGACTTTCCGTTGCGGCAAGTCGTGTGCTAACTTTCCACTATGGAAAAGCAACCGTCAGGGCCCGTCCCCCCCGGCGTGGCCCGGGAGCAGCTCCGGGCCGCCCGCCGGGCGCACGACGCATCGGTTCGGCGTGCGATCGCCCCCACCGGCTTGATTCTCGCGCTGAGCGTCTTCTGCGGAGCGCAGACGATCGCCCCCGCGTACAAGGGACCGGGGAATGTGGTGACGATCATCGCGGTGGTCTGGTTCCTCGCTGAGCTTGTGAGGATGTCGGCTCGCAACCAGTGGCGGCCGCTGCGGTCATTGCCCAAGCCAAAGTGGGGCGTGGCGGAAGTGACACTCATCTCCATCGCGGTGCTCGTGGGCGGCGTGATCGGCCCGCATCTGCTCGCCGGCCACGCCAATTCGGCGCTGGCAAGCTGGGGACTTGGTGGCGCCGTGACCGTGACCGTTGCGACCTGCCTGTTGGCCGCGAGGGCTTCCTATCGCCATCGAGCATCGGGGGCGTGGCGACGGTGAGCCAGGCAGCCTTCGACGAACTGATCCACGCCCCCCTGCGTCTACGGATCTGCGCGATGCTCTCGCCGGTGCAGCGCTTGCCGTTCTCCGACATCCGAGACAGCCTGGGCATCTCCGATTCGGTTCTGAGCAAGCACCTGTCCGCGCTCGCGGACGCCGGCTACGTGGAGGTTTCCCGGGTGCGGACGAATTCTCGTTCGCGGCGGCAGGTCACTCTCACCAAGCCCGGCCGCACCGCGTTGCGCGGGCACCTGGCAGCACTGCAGGAGATCGCTGCCGCCGCCGCGCCGGCCGGCGCTGAGGAGCCGCCCGGTGCCCGTGCCGCCAGGCGCCGCCGCGCCCGCCGAGAGATCGCGCTCGATCCGCGGATCGCGTAGGCAGCGATGGCGTCCCAAGGCCGGGCGGCTAGCGCCACGTGAAGGTCGTCATCGCCCCGGCAGGGATCGTGTAGGTGAAGCTCTGAGCGCCGTCCTGGACGGCGAACGAGATCGGACTGGTGGAGTTGTCGTAGGCGATCAGGACCGTGGACCCGTCCGGATTGCGGAATGCGACGTCGTCGAGTCCGGGCGACACCGTGAGGATGTTGGACGTGTTGGTGGAGTACGTGACGAAGTTAGGCGAGTCGATGCGCGTGGCGCCCGGCTGGACGAACGCGCTCACCTGCCCCAACTGGTAGTACTCAGGGGTGAAGCTGTAGCTGTGGCTCTGCTCGCTGACGGTGACCAGGCCGATGCAGCCCGGGCAGCCGTTGTCGCTCTGCTTGGGACCGCCCTGGGGGTCCAGCGCGACGTTCCACACCGCCGCCTCGGTCGCCCAGTTGCGCAGCACCGAGATGAGGAACTCGGCGGCGCCGAAGTTGCGGATCTCCGGCGAGCACTCGTCGATGATCTGGTCAAGGCCGGGATCGGCGGCGTGAAGCTGGGTCATCACGGTGGGGTTGCCGGCGTAACAGTGCCACGCGATTCCGGTGAGGTCAGGGGCCGCCGCGCTTGCCGCCAGAGGCTGCGCGTAGGCTGAGAACTTGTCCCAGCTCAGGTCGTTGCCGTACAGCTTGGGCGAGAGCCCGGCGGCGGCCAGCGCCGGCGCCAGGTCCTGGGAGATGAACGTCGCCTCGTCTGACTCCGGCAGCGTCAGACCGGGATACGGGGTGCCGGAGCCGCCCGGCGAGCGCGGCTCGTTCTGGGGCACGATGTCATCGATCGTCACTCCCTGGGCCGCGTAGTCCTGGATGAACCGGACAAAGTAATCGGCCAGCGGGCCGTAGTCCTGGGTGAGCAGCGTGCCGGCGAGATTGGTGTTGTCCAGCGCATCGTTGGCCTTCATCCAGGCCGGCGGGCTCCACGGGTTCGCCGAGATCTGCAGGCCCGGGTTGACCCCCAATGCCTGCTTGATCGCCGGGATGATGTACGTGAGGTCATGGGCGATCGAGAACTGGCTCAGGCCCCCATCGGTAGCGCCGGGGGGGACATCGTCATACGTGTACGGCGAGGCGCTGACTGTGAAGTCGGAGGCGCCCATCGGCACGCGCAGGAAGTTGAGGTGGATCGCGCCCGGGCCGGTGCCGAACAGGTCCCCCATCACCTGGGCCTGCGCCGCCGCGGGCAGGTTCTGGTTGAGCAGCCACGCCGAGCTGTCGGTCATCGCCGCCCCCAGGCCGGCGAACGTCTGATAGCGGGTCTGGGGGTCGACGCTGATCACCGGAACCGTGCTTGGCGCGGGCGCCGGCACCAGCGGGACGGGCGGCTGGACGGCCATGTCCTGACCGAGCGCGGCGTCGGTCTGGACGACGCCGACCGTCGGCCCGGGCGCCGGCGGACCGGGGGTGGCCGAGGTCGTCGCGGTGGTGCTCGAGGACGTGGCGGTGGTCGGAGACGTCGCCCCCGCACCCGGTGCCGGGGTTGGCGCCGCCGGCGCACCTGTGCCCGGCGCCGCGGCACAGCTGCGGAGCAGCGCATTCAACCGCTCGCTGACGCCGACCACGCCGGCGGCCTCCCGCCGCAGCCGGACGATCCGCTGCTCGGTGTCGCTGAGGGCGCGGGCAATCGCCGCGCGCCGGATCGGCTCCGCCCCGCCCCGGCCACGGACGCCAGCGTGGCCGAGCGCCGATCGCAGCCTCGCCGCAGTCCGCTGCGCCTCCACGAGCGACGGCTGGAGGTCCACCGGCGAGACATCGGTCCGGTCGACGATCGTCGCGCGCAGCCGTGCGCACGTGAGCGCGGCGGGCATCGCCAGCACCGACCTGCTGACCGCCGGGGCACGCATCAGCCGCCGCCAGCCACGGGCGCTCAGATCGGCCGCCGGGGCGCCTGCGCCAAGGACCTCCAGGCGAAGCCCAGAGACACCGCGCAGGTCAGATGCCGGGACGTCGAAGAGCACCCGGTTGCCGTCGCGCAGCACCGTGATCCCGCGCGCGGCGCCGGTCGCCAGCACCCGGTCGGGCGCCACCTCGTCGCCCGCCAGCCGGCGAACCGCCGGCACCGCGACCCTCCGCGCCCCACCGCGCGCGTCGAGCAACGCGGACACGGACCGCGAGGAGCGCTCCAGCACCAGGAGCAGGCCGGCGCCGCGCAGCGCGCCCCGTCCCAGATCGTGCTCCACGTCACCGGCGAACGTCGCGGTCACGACCAGGCCGAGCGACCGGTCGCCCACGGCGCGCAGCGACCGCACGGTGCTCGCCCGTCGGACCGCCGGCCGGCCGGCGCCGGCCGACCCCACCCCCACCGCCAGCACCACGACAGCCGACAGCACCGATCCGATCCCCGCTCGGCCCCGCCACGCGCGCACGCCGGGAATGCTGACGGCATCGCTTCATCGAGTCAACGCCAGCGGGAGGACGCGTCTGCCGCCGCCGGGCGGCCGGCGCCGGCTCAGGGGGTGGCCGGCTGCCTGCCCGGACACCGGGCCAGCATGTCGCTGCAGGTCCTCAGCGGATCGCCCTTGGCGTGCGGGTCGTGCAGGCGGTACTCCGAGTAGTAGTAGAAGGACAGCGTGTTACGGACCGGAATGCCGGCGATCCTGTACGGGACGTTCCCGGCCGCCGGATTGGTGGGGTGGGCCGCGGCCTTCGTGGCGCTGAAGGTTCCCGCACCGAACGAGATGTCGCCCGCCCCGCGGTCAACCCGGTTGTCGTTATGGTCGGCGCTTCGATCAAAGGTCCGCAGCGTGGTCAGGCGACGAAAGGCGGTGTCGCGCACGGGCAGGAGCCGGTCGTGACCACCGCGGAGGTACTCGTCAAACCAGGCAAGGCTGTAGTAGAAGGCAACCCGCTCGCCGATCTCGTTGGCGGGCAGGACGTACGGAATGTAGCTGTAGGTGAGGTGAGTGCCATTGCGGATGGACACGATCTCCGAGTCAATTCGCTGCCTGATGAGGCTGAGGTAGCCGGCGGTCCCATCCAGTCCACCGCCGTTGCTGGAGCCGTTTGGGTCAGGCACCCCAGCCTGGGGTTGGATGTTGAACTCGTAGTCGTTTGTCGTGGCCAGCGCCGGAGCGTGCGCCGCGGTCGCTTGATCGGCCGCCGGCACGGTGACATTGCTCGCGCACTGCGACATCGTCACCGGCACCAGATCGTCCCAGGCGACGACCGCCTTCACCCGCTTGTCGCACTGCCCCACCCAACTCACCGCCTCCGCGCCCAGAGAGTGGCCGGCGACGCCGACGTCGTTGGCGTCCAGGCGCGCGTATTCCGGATTGAACGAGCCTCCGTAGTGACGCGACGGCGTCGAGAGAAAGAAGTTCAGTGAGTCCTCTGCCCCCTGGTAGAAGTTGTAGTTCTGCTGGTAGGGAACGCCGGGACACGGGGTGGTGAGGTTGGGCGGCGGCGGGAGATGGGGCCGGAGGAGGCCGGGGATGCTGCTCGAGATGGGCAGGCTGCCGCAGCCGGCCGGAAGCAGGTCGGAGTCGCCCTCACCCTGGACGTCGTAGGTCATGACCTCGTAGCCGTACTGCGCCAAACCCTCCGCGGCCCAGTAGTAGAGGTTCTGATACGCCTGCACCGAGCCATCGGTGATGACGATGCCGGGATATCTCCCGTGAGCCAGCGTGGGCGCGCCCGGCGGCGGCATCCAGATGTTCCCGCGCAGGACGGCTCCGTCCGTCGCCGGGAAGGAGACCGGCCGCACCGTCCCGCCGGTCCGCTTCTCCCACTGCCGGACAGTGCGAAAGGCATCGGCGGCCAGCGCGCCGGGGACCAGGGTGGTGACGCCGCCGTGGAGGTGCCCGGGCCCGTTGGCAACCTGCTGACCGAGCTGATCAAGCCAGAGCTCATCGCCCTGGCTGGCGTTCTCGTACCCGTAGGCGGGACTGGTGTACTGGTCGCGGAGCCGCAGTGTGGCGCAGTACTGGTTCAGCGCATCACGCCTGTACCAGGCCGGGTTGGTGGGGACCCCGCCTGAGTTGACACTGGCATTGATGTGGTTGTCGGCTGCTGAGAAGCAGTGACGGTCGACGGTTGTGCCGGCGGGCGTGGCGCCGGCGCGCAGGCGCCTGGGGAGATTCGCCGCGTAACGGGCGACCTGCGTCCTGGCGAATGCCCGTGCCCGCTGCGCTCCCGTGGCGCCCAGCGCCGTGGGCGCCCCGGCAAGGGCGCAGGCAGCGCTGAGGACGGCGACGCCCGCGCGACGCGCCATCCCGCTCATGGCGGGCCTCCCCGTCCGTCCCCTGAAGTCGTTCTTTCACCCACCCGGCAGCGCTCTCCTCGTGAACCGCCGGCGGCGCCCGCGGTACCTTGGCCGACCATTTACCCATTTTCCGGGCGATCAAACGGTGCCTGAGGGCAGAGCCGGCCCGTTGCCCTGAGCCGCGGAGCCTGGGATACTGCGGCCGACCGAGGCACCGGGGTCAGGAGAAGGACGATGGCGAGCATCATCTCGCCGCTGGAGCGGGCCGAGCGAGTGGCAGCCGACCGGGAGGCGGTGACGTGTGGCGGGCTGCGGCTCACTTACGCGCAGGTGGCCGACCGGTGCCGCCGGCTCGGCGGCGCCCTCGCCGGCTTGGGCCTGAAGCGCGGAGACCGGGTTGCGGTGGTGGGGCCGAACTGTCATCGCTACCTCGAGCTCTACCAGGGGGTCCCGGGCGCGGGCATGATCATCGTCCCACTCAACGCGCGGTATGCCGCCGCCGAACTGAACTACGCGCTTGCCGACGCGGGGGCGCGCGTGCTGTTCACCGGGCGTGAGGTGCCAGACCTGCCGCAGTGTGTCGAGCACGTGTTCGATCTCGGCGCCGGCTACGAGGCGCTGATCGCGTCGGCGCCGGCGCTGCCGTTCGCCGGCGCGGGCGAGGATGACGTGGCCGGACTGATGTACACCGGGGGGACCACCGGCGGCTCAAAGGGTGTGATGCTCTCTCATCGCAACCTCCTGGCCAACGCCGGCCACTTCCAGTGGGTGTGGCCGTTTGCGCCGGAGACCCGGTGGCTGGTCGCCGCGCCCCTGTTTCACGCTGCCGGGTCCGTCGCGGTGCTGGCGACGACCTGGCAGGCCGGGCATCAGGTCCTGCTCGCCGCGTTTGATCCGGCGCGGGCACTGGACGCGATGGCCGCACATCGGGTGACCCACACGCTGCTCGTGCCGTCGATGCTCGCTGCGCTCAGCGAGGAGCAGCTGGCGCGCCCCCGGGCCCTCCCGGAGCTGCGCGGAATCTCGCACGGGGGCTCGCCGATCGCCACCGAGACGCTGCGGCGGGCGCATGCCGCCTTTCCCGCCATCGAGCTCCTTCACCTCTACGGTGCCACGGAGACGGCGCCGATCGTGACCGGCATGCGCCATGAGGAGACGCTGCTCGACGACCCGCGCATCCGCTCCTGCGGCCAGGCGGTGCCCGGCGTTGAGGTGGCGCTGCGGGGCCTGGACGATGAGCCGGTGACCTGGGGTGAGGTCGGCGAGGTGCTCGTGCGTGGGCCGAACGTGATGCTCGGCTACTGGAACCGCCCCCAGCAGACCGGCGCGGCCCTCACGGAGGGCTGGTACCGGACCGGGGACCTCGGCTACCTCGACGCCACCGCGCACCTGTATCTCGTTGACCGGGCCAAGGACATGATCGTCTCCGGCGGTGAGAACGTCTACGGCATCGAGGTGGAGGACGCGCTCTACCAGCACGAGGCGGTTCTTGAGGCGGCGGTGTTCGGCGTCCCTGATCAGCGCTGGGGCGAGGCGGTGTACGCGGTCGTCGTGCCGCGTCACGCCGTCGAGCCGGAAGCGCTCATCGACCATTGCCGCACGCTCATCGCCGGCTACAAGACGCCCAAGCACATCGAGCTGCGCACCGAGCCGCTGCCCAAGTCAGCGGCGGGAAAGGTCCTCAAGCGCGAGCTGCGGGCGCCGTTCTGGGAGGGCCGCGCCGAGGCGATCGCCGGCGCGTAGCGCGATGGATCCGCGCGCGGTCTACGAGGAGCTCACGGAGGGCCTCACCCGGCCGATCCGCGTCTCCGAACTCGTCTACGCGGCGGCGGAGCGTGCGCCGGGACAGCTGCCGACGCGCGCGCAGATGGACGCCGAACGTGCGCTGCCGCAGCGGGACAAGGCGGGGCTGGAGATCATCCAGGGTGAGTTCCTGGCCCGCGTTCTGGCCGACGAGCGCACCGGCGCCCATCTCGTTCATTGCATGGCCCGGCCGACGGAGGCGGCGATCGAACTCCTGGGGCAGTTTCGGCGCACCGGCGCCGTCGACCTTGGTCCGATGCGGGTGGACCGGGACGGCGCGCTGGGCATCGTCACCAACCAGAACCATGGGTGCCTCAACGCCGAGGATGACGCGTCCACCGCGGCGATGGAGGTCGCCGTCGACCTCGTCCTGCTCGACGACGACATCGAGGTGGGCGTGCTGCGCGGCGCGCCGGCCATCCATCCCAAGCATGCCGGCCGGCGGATCTTCGGAGCCGGCATCAACCTGACCGCGCTCTACCGCGGGCAGATCTCGCTCGTGGAGTTCATGATCGCGCGCGAGCTTGGGCCCGTGCACAAGATGTTCCGCGGCCACCCCCTCGGCGAGCCGGGCGACGGCGATCTTGAGCCGCGCCGCGAGAAGCCGTGGATCGCGGCGGTCGAGAGCTTTGCCATCGGCGGAGCGTGTCAGTGGCTGCTGGTGGCCGATCGTGTCATCTCCCGCCGCGACGCATATTTCAACCTGCCCGCGCGCAAGGAGGGCATCATCCCGGGGTGTGCCAACCTGCGCCTGCCCCGGCTGGTCGGCGAGCGCGCCACCCGGCAGGCGGTCTTCTTCAATCGTGACTTCGCCGCCGACGACCCGGAGGGTCGCCTGATCGCAGATCGCCTCGTCGACAGCGAGTCCGAGATGGACGCGGCGATCGTGATCGACGCCGCCGAACTGCGCAGCGCCGGGCCGGCGAGCCTGCTCGCCAACCGCCGCCAGTTGCGACTGACGCAGGAACCCGTCGATCTCTTTCGGCGGTACATGGCCGGCTACGCCGTGGAGCAGGCGCGCTGCCTGTACGCACCCGCGCTCATCGACAACCTCGAGCGACACTGGAACGCCCGCGCGCGTGTCGCCTGACGCCACGGGAGGCCGTCGCCACGGAGCCGGCGATCTGTTCATGAGCCGTGGTGCACTAGCATCCGGACTCATGCGGCAACTGGGCGGCGCAAGAACCCTGGCCGCGCTGGTCAGCGCCGGGGTGCTGGTCGGTGCGGTCATGACCGGATCGGCATCTGGCTTTGGCAACCCCTCCGGGCACCTCTCCGTCCCGCGAGCCGGAGCTGCGGTCAACACCCGCCACCCCAACCACGTGATCGGAAACGGCCGGCCGGCCAGCTGCACGTCAGCCGCGGTGGTGCGCGCGGTTGCCGCGGGCGGCACCATCACGTTTCACTGCGGGCCCAAGCCGGTCACCATCCTGATGAGGTCCACGGCCCGCGTGCCCAAGACCCGGCACCGGGTGGTGATCGACGGCGGTGGCCTGGTCACGCTGAGCGGGGGCGGCAAGCGGCGAATCCTGTACTCCGACACCTGTGCCGGCACCTGGTCAACGGACGACTGCGTCAACCAGCCGTATCCGCAGGTTGTGGTGCAGAACATCACCTTCAGGGACGGCTATGCCGGCGCCCACCAGGCCGCCTGCTCGGCCAATGTCCCCCGGTGCTGGTACGGCGGGGTTGACGGTGGAGGGGCCATCTACGTCGAGGGTGGCCAGTTCCGGGCCGTCAACTCGCAGTTCGTCGACAACCGCTGCTACAGGTACGGACCCGATCTCGGCGGCGGTGCGATCCGCGCCCTGGCCCAGTACCGCAACCGTCCCGTCTACATCACCCACGACACGTTTCGCGGCGGGCGCTGCTCCAACGGCGGCGCGTTGAGCAGCATCAGCGTCCAGTGGGACGTTCTCAACAGCACGTTTGTCGATAACCGAGCCATCGGCTGGGGAGCCAACCCGGCCTCACGGGGCACGCCCGGCGGCGGCAGCGGTGGCGCCATCTATCTCGACGGCCAGAACGACAACGTGCGGATCGCCGACACCGTGATGGACGACAACCTGGCCAGAGAGGGCGGGGGCGCCGTGTTCGACGTCGTCGACAGCGGGTGGGGTGCCCTGACATTCACCGGCTCGCAATTGCGTCACAACCTGAGCGGGCGCTTCCAGACCTTCCCCGGCGTCTATTACGACCTCGACGGGCACGACAGAGCGCCGGTGATGATCCACTCCACCGTGCACTGAAGGGAAGCGGTTCCCCCCGGTCAGCGAGCGTTCCCGCGCCGGAGGCAGACGTGCCGAAGAAGGGTTTGCCTCCAGAGGTTCCCCGGCCGGACCGGTCAAAACTCCGATCGTCACCCCGGCTACGGGCCCGCCCGGCCACACCACCCGCCGGCGTGACCGAGACGACGCCGGGCGTACATCAGCAAGGCGCTGAAGATCGGCTCCTTCGGCCAATCGTGGGTGGTGGGCTCGTTGCTGCTCGGCGCCATCGCCGGAGCGATCCTGTCCGGCTGGCTGGCCGATGCCATCTCGCGCAAGTGGACGAAGTTCCTGGGCGGGTGTGTGTACACCGCGGCGGCGATTGGGTCCGCGTTCGCACCCAGCATCGTGTTCCTGTGCGTGGCGCGGTTCGTGCTGGGGGTGGCCGTCGGCACGGCCTCATTCGTGGCACCGATGTACATCTCCGAGCATGCGCCCAAGCGCGTGCGGGGTGCGATGACGACGTTCAACCAGTTCATGATCACGCTTGGCATCCTCATCGCCTACATCGCCGACTTCGCGCTGAAGGGGTTCTCTCACAACTGGCGCTGGATGCTGGCCTTCGGCGCCGTTCCGGGGGTCGCGCTGGCCGTCTCGATGGCGCTGGTGCCGCACTCACCCCGCTGGCTGCTCCAGCAGGAGCGGCGAGACGAGGCCGCCGGCGTCCTTGAGCACAGCCGCGATCCGGACGAGATCGATGATGAGCTTGACGACATCGAGGAGGCCGTCTCCGCCCAGGAATCGGTCGGCTGGCGCAACCTCATCTCCCCGCGGGTGCGGCCGTTGCTGGTGGTCGGCCTGGCCCTGGCCATCTTCCAGCAGATCATCGGCATCAACACGATCATCTACTTCGGCGCCACCGTCCTTCACTACATGGGCTATTCGGTGAACGTGTCGGTCGGCGAGGCCGTCTATCTCGGAATCCGAGCGGGAGATCCGCGGCTCGGACGCCCAGGTTGGGCGCCGCACGGGCCAGGCGCGGCCGCGACCCCGTCCGGGCCAGGCGGCCGGCTGATCCGGGCGCGATGTCCGGCGCAACCGGCGATCGCACCGCGTCCCCAAACTCCGGTTGATTGGTTGACGTCGGGGGATGTGAGCGCTAACAATGCCTTCGTCCAGCACATGGGCGCGTGCGCAGGCACCGTGTGCCCGCGAGGACCGGCGCGCGCCACAGGCAAGGAGGGAGATACATGCAATTCGCATTTCGCGGGCGTCGCCGGTCGCTCGCCACGGCGCTGGCGGGAGCGTTGGCGGCGTTGGCCGGGATCGCGCTGGCGCTCAGTCCGGCGGCCACGGCGGCCAAACCGGACCGGGGCGCCCATCCGCACCGGGCAGCCCATCGGCGTGGCGCCCATGCCCGCCCGGGCGCCCATCCCAGCATCACCAGCACAGCGTGGGGCAGCGCGAATGGGCACGCGGTCCGGCTCTGGACGCTGAGCAGCGGGCACGGTATGAGCGTGCGCATCAGCAACTACGGCGGGGTTGTGCAGTCGATCTGGGTGCACGGCCGCCGCGGTCCGGCGGCGAATGTGGCCCTCGGCTTCCCCAAGCTCAGCGACTACGTCAACGACTTCCAGCATCAGCCGTGGCCGTCCGCGGGCGGATCCGGCGATACGTATTTCGGCGGCGCGATCGGCCGCTATGCCAACCGGATCGCCGACCACTCGTTCACGCTGGACGGACACACCTACAACCTGGTTGGCAACAACGGCCCCAACAACATCAACACGCTGCACGGCGGCCCCGATGCCTGGAACACGGCGGTGTGGTCGGCGGCAACGGCCGTCACGCGCGACGGAGCATCGCTGATCCTGCGCCACGTCGACCCGGACGGCTACAACGGGTTCCCGGGGCAGGTCACGGTGACGCTCACCTACACGGTCACCTCAGCAAACGCGCTGCGCGAGCACTGGACGGCAACAACGACCAAGCCCACGGTGATCAACGTCACCTCCCATATCTACTTCAACCTGGCCGGCGAGGGGTCCGGTCCCGTCTACAACCAGTTGCTGAGGATCAACTCCAATACGTTCCAGCCCACCAACACCGTCCAGATACCGACGGGACAGTTCGTGCCGGTGGCGGGAACGCCGTTTGACTTCCGCCACCTGCACCCCATCGGCACAAACATCCTGCGGGCCGACATGCGGTGGGGCGGTCAGCTGGCCCTCGCCCACGGTTACGACCACAACTGGGTGCTGAACGGACGGGCGGGCAGGATGAAGCTCGCCGCGCAGGCCGTCGACCCGGCGAGTGGCCGGGAGGTGCTTGCCTACACCACCGAGCCGGGGCTCCAGGTCTACACCGGGAACTTCCTGGTCGGCGACCTGGTGGGCACCAGCGGTCACATCTACCGCCAAACCTCGGCCTTCACTCTGGAGACGCAGCACTACCCGGACTCACCGCACCACATCGGCCAGGCCCGCTGGCCCTCGGTGGTGCTCAACCCGGGCCAGACGTTCAGGTCAACGACGGTGTACCGCTTCGCGGTCGCGAAGCGCTGACGCCGCCGGAGCGACCGGGCCGCCAGGGCAGCGGTCCGGTCGCTGCGGACCGGGGCGGGAGCAAGAGCCTCGCCGCCGCACTCTGACGCCGTCAGCGTCTGACGATGACAGCCCGGGTGACGGCAACGCTGCCGCCGGTGCGAGGAGTGAACCGGGCGGTGGCGGTCAATCTCAGCCGCCGGGCGTTCCGGAACAGCCTGCGCCCGGCGGCGGTCACCCTGATCCGGACCCGGACGGATCCCGGGCCGCGGATGACGACGGCGCCGGTGGCCAGGGGCCGTCCCGTCCGGCGGCCGGCCCGGCGATACCACTGCATCACCAGTCGTCCGGACCAGCTCGCCGGCACCGAGCAGACATCCCCTCGCCGGGTCAGGAGGTTTCTGAACCTGACGTGGCTCCCGGAGCTGTGGATCGCGCTGAGCATCCAGGTCCGGATCCGCGACGGGGTCGGAGGCAGCGTGTCCAGCAGGACGTTGATGGCCGCGGCGAGGCGGGCCGGTTCCGCCGCCGTCAGGTAGTAGCGGTCTCCCCCGCCCAGCGCAAACGAGTTGTTCCCGTTGGCGTCGATCGTGTTGATGCCGGGGCCGACCTCCTTGAGGAGCGGATCCCGCGGACGGACCGCGTGATACATCGCCGCCGGGTCATAGGCGAAGTACCACTTGCCGGGTCCGACGAAGGCGTCGTAGGCGACGCGGAGCGGCGAATTGGGTGGATGAGTCCGGGCCAGCATGCTGCCGGTGTGCACCGCCGTGCCGATCTCCTGCCCGGAATACACGATCTTCGTCGGCCAGTTCGCGGCAACGTACTGGGCGTCGGAGGGATCGCCGTAGAAGTTGTTCTCCTCCGAGTACGACGGATACCCGCCGCCCATGACCACCAGCACGCGCACCTTCTCGGCCACCAGCTGCGCTCCGGGGGGACCGTCGGCATCGGCCGGGGATTGCAGGAGAGCCGCCAGGTTTCCCTCATAGCCGGTCGTCACCATCACCACGCTGTCGTTGGGCTGGGAGGCGAGGGCGGCCCGGTCCACGCTCACCGCGGGCGCCGGGGGCGGAGCGGTGGCCGGAGCCAGGCCGCCGCACGGACCGACGAAGTCCGGTGAGTTCGGCGGAGGCTCGCCGAGCGGCGTCTGGGTCCCGATCGGCACGTCCGCGTGCCCGTAGAAGGCGTCGATCGCCGCGACGCATCGCCAGGAATCGGTCGCCACCGGACGCTGGCCGTTGATCGTCCTCGTGTTCAGCGTCACCGCCAGGAGCCTCGCCTCGCCGTTCTGTTCGAAGTCGAAGGCCAGCGCGAGCGCCTCGGCGTCGTCGACGCTGCTGAAGATGTCGGTGTCGAGGATCAGGGGCACCGGCGGCGGGCCGGCGGCGACGCGAGATCCGGCTGCGTCGGCGCGGGCGGTGACGCCGAGCCCACCCCCCAGCCATGCCGCCACAACGGCAGCGGTCAGCACCGCGACGAGAGAGGCGCGCCGTGACGCGCCCCCGCTCACGAACCGGCCGGGCTCGTTCCGCCACCGGCGCCGGAGCTCGTCACCGAGCCCGCGCCTGACTGTCCGGAGGCGATGGAGTCAGTGGCCGAGCCAACCGGCGCGTCGCCATCCGGATCCGCGGCCGACGCGGTCTGGGCACCGCTCGTCTCGGTCGACACGGTGCCGCTCACGGCTCCGGCACCGGTGCTGCCGGCGGCTGGATCGGCGGTGGTCGCCGCCCCGCTGTCTGTGGAAGCGGAGGAGCCGGCCGGTGTCGCCGCGCCGCTTGCCGCCGTCGCCGTGCCTGTCGCCGTGGACGCGGGGGCCGGGGCCGGGGTCGTCGCCGTTGTGGTGGCAGGGGTTGTCGCTGTCGTCGTGGTGGAGGTCGCGGTCGTGGTGGCCGGGGCGGCCGGCGTGGACGTGACCGTGGCCGCCGCGGGTGTCGCGGTCGTGGTGGGGGTCGCCGCGCCGGCCGATCCGGACGCGGGCGCCGTGGCCGGCGCGCCGGAGGGCGACGCTGAGCCCGCCGTGGGGTCGCTGGCGGCCGATGTCCCGGCGGCGGTCTTGTCGCTCGGAGTGCTGGCGGCGGTGGACGCCGGCGCGGCCGCCGGCGCGGTGGTGTTCAGGGTCGTCTTGTCCACCGGCATCGTCGATCCGGTGGCCGCGCCTCCAGAGGCCGTGCCCGCGCCGGTCGTTGCCGCGGTGGCTGGGGCCGCCGTCGACGGGGCCGCCGTCGACGAGGACGCGCTCGACGAGGCGGGAGCGGCGGTCGACGGCGTGGCGGCCGCCGGCGCCGGATTCGTGGCGGCCAGGGCAGCCGCACCGGGTGCCGGGGACGTGGCCGGGGCCGACGCCACGACCGGCTGCGCGGCGTGGACGGGAGCCGGCGCCGGCGTCGTCACCAGGACTCCGGCGGCAACCGCCACCACGGCGACCACCTTCGTCGCGATTGCCGTGGACCCGGCCGCGCCCGCCAGGCCGCCGACGACAGCGAGATCAGCGCCCGCACCGACCAGGCCTGTGGCCACGCCCGCGCTCGGCGCCGCCGCCACCATGCCGATGCCGAGTACGCCGGCACCCCCGGCCGCGCTCATCGTCGTGGCGCCAACGCCAACGGCGGTGGCGCCGGCGGCACTGAAGCCGGTGACGCCGGCGGCGGCCGCACCCGCACCGGCGGCTCCGGAACCGAGCGTGCCCGCGCTCATCGCCACCGCGCCGACGGTCCCGGCGCCACCGACGGCGGCTCCGCCGACGGCGCCTGTGCCGACCGCGGATCCGCCGACCGCGAGGCCACCGGACAGAACCGCTCCGCCTCCGCCCGCACCCACGCCGGCGGCGATCCCGGCATGGCCGCCGACGGCCGAGGTCAGGACCTTGCCCTTCAGTTCCGCGATCAGCCCCACCGGCGGGATGAGCAGGCAGGCGGCCCGCTGCCGGCGGACCTCGGCCGCGAACGCGGCGCACCCGGGGCAGCGGTCGATGTGGGCCCGGAGGTGCCCCCGCCCCATCATCGAGCCGTGCACGGTGGCGATCCGCTCCCGGATCTCGATGCATGAGCTGTCGCGCGCCTGCCGGCCCCGGACCAGGCCCTTGCGCGCCTGGAAGATCAGCGCCTTGACCTTGGCCGGACGCACGCCGAGGACCTCGGCAATCTCGGTGTGCGAATGGTCGCCGAGCTCAAACAGAACCAGCGCCGCCCGCTGGTCGACCGGCAGTCGCTGCATGTCCTCCACGATCTCCCGCAACTCCTCGCGCCGCTGAACCCGCTCCTCCGGATCGTCGCGGCCCAGGTGGTCGGCGGTGATCTGATCGGTGCACACCGGCGCATGGCGTGTGCGCAGCACCGACAGGCAGCGGTTGCGGGCGATCGCGAACAGCCACGGCCGGAGCACGATGGGCTTGTTGCGGTGAAGGAGGGCCCGGTGCGCCGAGACGAACGTCAGCTGAAGGGCATCTTCGGCTTCCTCGCGGCTGCCCAGCATGTGGACGCAGAACGCGAGCACGCGCCGGGCGTAGCGATCGTAGATCGCCTCAAAGGCACGATCGTCCCCGGCCCGCGCCTGGGCGACGAGCTCGTCGTCGCTGCTGGCCGCAGAGAGCCGTCGATCGGACTGCCACCGGTGGTCCACGAGTGGTGCACTCGCCCCCATGGGCAGAGTATGAGGGCCAAAACCGGTGGCGTCCACCCACCGGGGGGCGAGGTTCAGGGGTTTCTACGGGCCTGTTCCGCAGAGAGCCACAGAAAGCGTTGTCGCCGTGGCGACTGAGGGTTAGACTCGCCAGGAAGCCGGCCGGCCCGCGCGCCCCCTTGTGGGCTACGCCGGCAGGCTCCGCCACCGGGGCTGGCGAGGCGCCCCGGGCACGGGGCCGGCAAAGGCGCCCCGGGGACGGCCCCCCGGGGCGCTAGCAGCCGGTGTCGATCACGTCGCCCCCACACGATGTACGCGCTCGATCGGCAGCCCTATCCATAACAACGCTCGGCAGCCGAGAAGGTTGGTCGTAGGGACGCGAATTCGTCGATCAACGTCCGCCGGCGGTGCGCCACCCCTCGGCATACTGCAGTCGCGCGGTCTCCGCGTACGGGACCGGGCTGACCACGGCGCGGACCTCCAGCTGGCGGTGGGGCTGGACCGTGACCTTGCGCGAGCCGCCGTGCGGCTCCCCCCAGACGACCCGTACCTCGCTGCCGAGCTCGATCTGCGGATCGATCGTCGCCAGTGACAGCGCCCGCTTCTCGTTGGCGCTGTAACCGGTGAACATCGAGTAGCCGACGAGGTTGCCACCCGCGTCGAGAACCGCGTCGAAGTTCGACGAGCCGTAGTTGGCGATCGGCATATCGAAGAACTGATACGGCTCGTCGGCATCGGTGTCGAGCGCCGACGCCAGGATCTTGGCGACATCCTCGCCCTCCCACGCCAGCGTGACCTTCCGGCGCTGGGTCTCCGGGTCGATGTTCGCAAGCGCGTCGCGGCCGATGAAGTCGTGGTCGAACTTGACAAACGGTCCGTATCCGAGCTCCCACGGATTCAGGTAATAGTCCTCGATGTCTGCCGAGACGAAGCTGCCCGCCAGCGAGTTCGTCGCCTCATAGCTGTCGGCGCCCAGCCACCGCCGGTAGTCCTGAAGCTCGGCGCCCGTGTAGATGGCCGGCAGCGGGGACGGGATCCACCCGGACTCCAGCGTGTTGGATGCGTACGCGCGCGAGCCGACCGCCTCGATGCCGAACTCCGCGCCCGCCTCAAGAATCGCGTCGCGCACCCGGTCGTAGGTCTCATACGGTCCCCACAGCTCCAGCCCCGGCGCCCCCGCCATCCCGTGACGCAACGTCCGCACCTGCTCACCGGCGACATTCATGTGGGCCATCCGGAAGAACTTCAGCTGCTCAACAGGACCACCGTTGACCTTCTCGATGACCGGCCACGCGTTCGGTCCCTGGATCTGAAACCGCCAGTAGGCACGGGTCACGGCCTTACCGTAGGGCCGCGACGGCGACCGTGGGTCAACCTCTATCTCAACGTCATAGTCGCCGGTCTCTCCCTGGAACTGGAGCCAGTTGGCCACCGGCGCGCGGCCCACCCAGACGAACTCCTCCTGTTCCTGGTGAAACAGGATCCCGTCGCCGATCACATGCCCGGCCGGCGTGCACGGCACAAACTGCTTGGCCATGTTGACGGGAAAGTTGGCGACGCTGTTGATCCCGGTGTCAGAGATCAGCTTCAGCGCGCCCGGTCCCCGGACAAACAGGTTGAACATGTGGTGGGACTGGTCGAAGAGCACCGTCGTCTCCCGCCACGCGCGCTGCTCCCGGCGCCAGTTGGTGAACTCATACGGAACGACGGGGTACACATAGGCGCCGATCTGCGAATTGCGCAGCAGCTCGACGATGTTGGGTGAGTCGTCCAGGATGTCCTGGAGGCTGCGGTGTGCCATGGCCTTCCTCTCACGCTCGCATTTGGGCTCGCAGACGTGCAGACGGGCAAGCCCGGGACCGAGAGGTGAGTCATACCACGGCCACCCCGTCCGCCGCACGGCCTGACGGCCGCTCGTGCGCGCACGGACAAGGCACGCCGGGAACCGGTGCGCGCGGCGGCATGACGCGCCATCGGTCCCCGGCGTTATCAGCGGTCAGTCGGCGGCGGCCGGCGGCGGCGGCCCGTGCCGGACCATCCCGGTCGCTCGTTCGACGGCGGCGACCCGCTCGGCGGGGACACGCGGCCCGTCAGGTGGTGGCTGCAGCCACGGCCACCGGGCCGGCTCGGCCAGGCCGCGCACCATCGTCTCGATTCCGCCCGGCGTCGAGAGGACGAGCATCCGCGCGGTGTCGGACTCCACGCGGAAGGTGTGGGGCGTCCCCCCGGGGGCGAACACGACGTCGCCGACCCCGCAGCGCCGACCGTGTGTCCTCACCCACGAGGGGGGTTCCGCCACGTCGGCGGCCGATTCCGGGTCGACCAGCCAAGCGGTGAGTTCCCCCTCCAGGATGTAGAACGTCTCATCCTGCGGGTGGGAATGCAGCGGCGGAGCCGCGCCGTGGGGGAGCACTCCCTCCCACAGAGCGAACCTCCCTCCCGTCTGGCCGCTCTCCACCTTGATCTTGGCGATCGTCCCCAGAAACCACAGCATCTCGCCGCCGTGGACGACTCGCGGCTCGGCGGCGGTATCGGGACCGACGGCGGTGGCGGTGCTCATGATCGCACCGCCAGCCGGAAGCCCTCCGGGCGTTCATACGCCCGGTCCGGGGCACAGCCGATCGCCAGCACCCGGATCCCGCTGTCCCCCGGCTGCAGCCTCCGCCGGCTATCGGCGCTGACCCGGAGCATGTGCCCGGCGGCCACTGGCACGGCCTCGCCGTCGACGGCGAAGGTCCCGGCGCCGTCGAGCACGACATAGACCTCCTCCTGCCCGTCCTCGGCGTGGTCGTGCTCCGGGTAATCGGTGAACCCGGCCGGGAAGTCGAGAACCTGCAGGCCGAACGACTCCACGCCGAGCTCGGCGCCGGCGAGTCTGACGTGTCCGTGGTGGATCGCCTGCATCGCGTCGATGGCCTTGTGGGTGTGCCCCATCGCTGCCTCCTGTTGAGTTGGGTGTGGCAGCACCGTCGCAGCTCAGCGACCGCCGGACATCGGTCCTCCGGCCCATATTGCGGAGGCAGCCGGCCCATCTTGCACCAGGCCGCGCGCCCGGGCCGCCCGGACTGCCGCCGCCCGGTCGGCCACCCCCAGCTTGCCCAGGATCGCCGAGACGTGGTGCGCGACCGTCCGCTCGGAGAGATGGAGGGCGGCGGCGATCGCCGGATTCGTCGCCCCGGTGGCGAGCGCCTCAAGCACCTCCTGCTCACGCCGGGTCAGGCCGGCCGGGTGAGCCGCCGTCGAGCGGCGCGGGCCCCGCGCCGGCCGTGCCCCCCGGGTCACGCGGTCGCGGGTGAAGGCGCGCGCGGCAGCGGACGCGCCGAGGCGATGGAGCGCGGCCAGCGCCTGGCGGGCGGCGCGCTCGTCTCCCGGCAGCGCCGCCAGCGCCGCCTCGTACGGCGCCTCAAGTTCGCGCCAGGCGCGAACGGCGGCGCGCCACTCACCGGCCAGTTCCAGGCGCACCGGCGGCGGCGCGCCCGGCGGGGGCGCACCCGGCAGCGCGGTGGGGGCGACCCCCAGGCGCCGCCCCCACAGCGCGAGCTCCGCGGCGGGCCGCGCGAACGGAGCGACGGTCAGCCACTCGCCCGGTGCCGGAAGGTGCGCGCGGGCCCCAACGACATCGCCCCGCAGCCAGGCGGCCTCCGCGAGCGCGACCCGGAGCCCGGCGTGACGTGAGCCCTCGACTCCCGCCGGAAGCGCCTGCCACGCCTCGCGGATCAGAGCCTCTCCCCCGCCCTCGCCCCGCCGCTCACGGATCAGACCCTCGATCGCCCGCGCCAACGGGACCTCCGCGTGCCAGATGCGCGCACTGCGCTCTCCCGCCTCCACAGCATCGTCCCAGCGGCCGCGGTCGAGCAGGCTCCGCGCGCGGAACCCCTCGATCGCCCGGGCCGGGATCGGCGTGTGCAATTCCTCGCATGCGGTCAGCGCCTCGGCGGTCACCTCGTCGGCGAGCGCGTGATCCCGCAAGAGCGCGGCGACAAAGGCGAGGTTGACGTAGGCGCGGACGACCTGGATCGTGAGCCCGGCGGCGCGGGCGGCGTCCAGCGCCTGGCGAAGCAGCGTGAGCGCCTCGCCCTCGCCGCGGTGACCGCGCGCCAGCGCAACGCTGATGGAGATGTCGATGCAGACGTCGGCCAGGCCGGCGTCGGCGGCCAGCCGCAGCGCCTGCGGCCCGTGCCGCACCGCGACGTCGGGGTTGAATGCCGCCGCCTCCATGCGGATGTAGGTGGCGTGCGCCCGCGCCCGCGCCGCCGGCTCGCGGGTCGGCTCCAGGACGGCGATGGCCCGCTCGGCCGCCGCCCGTGCCCCGGCGGTGCGGTCAAACGACCACAGCGCCCCGGCCAGCGCGCCGAGCGCCTGGCCCTGGCGCAGCGGGTCCGCCGCGCGCTCGGCGATTGCCAGCGCCGCCTCGGCACTGTGGACGGCATCCTCGTACCGGGTGCTGGCGAAGTTGGCCGCCCGCGAGTGGCGCATGAGCAGCTCAAACCGCTCGTCGTCGGTCAGATCGACCGCCAGGGCCAGCGCCCGGGCCGCCTGAAGCTGGGTTTCGCGCAGCGCACCGAGGCGCTCGGCCTCGGCCGAGGCGAGCGTCGCGTAGCGGCAGGCCTCCGCGGCCAGCCCGGCGCGCTCGGCATGGTGCGCCAGCCGCGCGTTGTCGGCCGCGCCGGGAACACCCCGCAGCGCGAACACAACCGCCGCGTGCAACTCGCTGCGCCGCACCGGGGAGATCGACGTCTCAATCGCCTCCCGGATG
Source organism: Solirubrobacteraceae bacterium (assembly GCA_035702755.1). Taxonomy (GTDB): domain Bacteria; phylum Actinomycetota; class Thermoleophilia; order Solirubrobacterales; family Solirubrobacteraceae; genus Palsa-465. The sequence goes on from DASSZQ010000071.1 coordinate 26,075, forward strand.
AGATCGTGCCGGAAGCGCAGTCCGGCGCCGTCGGCGACGAGCACGCCCCGCGCGAGCGCCTCCTCAATGCCGCCGCCGCTCCCGGGGACGACCGCCTCCAGCAAACCGGGGTCAAAGCGCCCGCCGATCACCGCCGCGGCATCGATGGCGCGCCGGGCGGCCGCGCTCAGCCGGCCGACGCGGGCGAGCGCCGCATCCCGGACCGACGCCGGCAGGGTGCCGCCGCCGGCGATCGTCTCCACGACGAGGAACGGGTTGCCTCCGGTGGCCGCGAGCAGCCGGGACGGCTCCAGTCCCCGTTCCTCGGCCAGCCGGCGGACCGCCGCCGGCGACAGCGGCGCCAGGGCGACGCGGACGACCGCCGGGCTCGTCGCCAGGTCGCCGAGCAGCAGGGCCAGCGCCGGATTGGCCACCGCCTCATCATCGCGGTAGGTCACGATCAGCACGACGCCGACGGGCTCGATGCGCCGCGCGAGGATGCGTACCAGGTCAAGCGTGAGTGGGTCGGCCCAGTGGGCATCCTCGATCACCGCCACCGCCGGCGCCCGGCCGGCCAGGGCGGTCAGGAGGCGTCCCGCCAGCGTGAGCGGATCGCCGGCGCCGGCGCTCGCCAGATCACCGGCTCCGGCGGCCTGCGACAGCTCGCGCAGCGGGGCCAGCGGCACCGGCACCGACAACGCCTCACACCCCCCGGTCAAAAACGGGATCTCGTCTGCGCACTCCGCCTCGAGCGCGCGGACGAGCGAGGTCTTGCCGATCCCCGCCTCCCCGCCGACAAGGACAACGCAGCCGACTCCGGCGGCGGCGCTGCGGACGGCCGCGGCCAGCACGGCAAGCTCCCGGTCACGTTCGAGCAGATCCCACCGGCGCGTCACGACTGAGGGCGACAGCTCACGCACAGAAACTGGATCACCGGCCCGGCCTGCACCGTCTGCAGCCGGCCGCCGCAGGTTTCGCACATCGCCCGCGCCCGGCCCTCATGGCGTCGGATTGCGGCGCGGGCCGGCGCGCGATGCTCCGGGGCGATCGTCACGGCCAGCCTCAGCAGGCCCTCGGCGTCAACCCGCGGCGCGACAGTGGCCGCCGGGTCCAGCCGCCGCAACTCCAGCTCAAGATCGCGCGCGACGCCCGCCCACGCAGTTCCGAGATGGCTGATCGGCACGCGCGTACTGTCGCGCCCCGCGGGCCCCGGCGCAAGCCACCGGGCAGAACAGCCGCCGCCGCGATCGCCCCGCGGTGGTCGGTTTACTCAGGCGGTCGCGGCCAGATGGCGGCACAGGCGCCGATCGGCGCGATGTGCCCGGTGAGCGCCGTGCTCAAGGGCGAGGAACAGCATGCGCGTCGGTGCCCAGGCGAGCAGCAGAACCAACTGCACCGGGACAACGATGGCGCCGTAGTCGCCGCTGGCCCGGCGGCAGGCTCGAAATGCCGTCGCCAGCGCGACCATCGTCTGACCGACGGAGGCCGCCAGCCAGACCAGCAGCCTGAAGACGGTCCGCACCTGCCAGAGCAGGATCCGGGATGCGCGGGGATGCAGCGACACGCGGCGGGCCTACCCCGGCGGCTGATCGTTTATGCCGCCGCGCGGGCGGCCCGGGCGCGCGCTGACCGTGGCGGCCTCACCCCATCCGGGTGATGACGGAAGCACCGGATGCAGGTCAGCTATGACCACAACAAACCGAGAGGACGATTAATGCTTGTTCTGGGGTCATACACGTTCGGCGATGCCCTCCTGACGGTCCTGGAGATCGCGCTGCTGTTCCTGTGGATCTGGATCGCCATCGGGGTCATCGTCGACGTCTTCCGCAGCCGCGACCTGTCCGGGTGGGCTAAGGCGGCCTGGTTGGTGCTGATCGTGATCCTCCCGCTGGTCGGCGTGCTCATCTATCTCATCGCCCGCGGCCACAAGATGTCCGAGCACGCGGTCACCCAGGCCCGGGAGCAGGACGCCGCCTTCCGCAGCTATGTCCGCAGCGCCGCCGCCTCTCCGGCCGACGACCTGGCCAAGCTGGAGGACCTGCACAACCGCGGCGTCCTCAGCGACGAGGAGTTCCAGCGCGCCAAGCAGAAGGCGCTTGGTTGAGGTGGGGTCGCGCCGCTCGGCCGCCGGGTCGAGCGGCGCCGTGTTCAGTTGCAGACGGGACAACGCCCGGTGGCACACGTGCACGTCGGTAACTCGGTGGCGCTGCGAGGACGCCAGCGGCGCAACCAACCCAGCGCCGCCGGATCGACGCGATCCTGCGGCCCGCCCGGCCAGCACGAGCCAACGATGGACCTCGTCAGCTCCCGCGCCTGGGTCAGGCCGCCGGCCGAGATGATCATCACGTGCACGCTCAGTTCTTCACTACCCATCATTCTCTCTCCATTCGCGCGCCCGGTCCGGTGGTGTGAACGCGCAGCGATCAGCTACCCGGTTCACCCGCGCGCCACGCTTTGCGGGTGTTTCCGGTCAGCACGCAAACCGCCGGACCCGCGCGACGGGCCCGGCGCGCTGACGAGATCGCGCCTCACGCTCCGACGGCCCGGAACGGGCCCGCCCGGGCGACGAGGCTCGGCAGCTCGCGCCCCATCCGGTCGCTGAGCCAGCGGGAGACCTCCAGCAGTGCCTCGAGGTCGATGCCGGTGCTGACGCCCTCGCCGTCGAGAAGGTAGGTGAGGTCCTCGGTGGCGATGTTGCCGGTGGCGCGCGGCGCGAACGGACAGCCGCCGAGACCGCCGATGGAGGCGTCGAAGATGGTGGCGCCATGGTCGAGGCCGGCGACGACGTTGGCGTAGCCGGTGTTGCGGGTGTTGTGCAGGTGAAGGCCGACCGGCCGCCCGGCGAACGCGCGCACCGCATCCGGCAGCAGGCGGCGGACCTGGGCGGGCACGCCGACGCCGATCGTGTCGGCGAGCATGAGCTCGTCGGCGCCGGCGCGCGCCATCCGCGCCGCGTGCTCGGCGACTAGGCCGGGGTCCACCGGCCCCTCAAACGGACATCCGAATGCGGCCCCCAGCGTGGCCGTCGCCCGTATCCCGGCGGCGTGGGCGGCAGCGATCATCTCTTCGGCGGCGGCCGCGGCCCGCTCCAGGGTCATGCCCTGATTGCGCTGCGCGAACGTGTCCGAGAGCGGATAGGCCAGGTGAACCTCGCGCACCGACGCGTCGATGGCGCGCTGCACCCCGCGCAGGTTGAGCACGAGCGCGGCGAACACGGTCTCGCCGACCGCTCCCACCTCGGCCATCACCTCCTCGGCGCCGGCCATCTGCGGCACCCGCGCCGGGTTGACAAAGCTCGCCGCCTCCACGCGCGGCAGGCCGGCGGCGGCGAGCCGCCGGCACAGCTCGGCCCGCGTCGCCGGCGGCAGCGAGACCTGGTCGTTCTGCAAGCCGTCACGCGGGCCGACGTCGCAGACGGTGACCGTCGCGGCTCGGCCTTGCGCACCGTCCCGCGCCAGGGCTCCGGTGGCGGCGTCCGCGCTCATGCCGGCATCTGGCCCGCCCCGTTCCCGGACCGGCTCTCGGCGGCCAGCCAGGCGTCGAACTCCCGCCGTTCATCGGCGATCCGCGCCACCAGCTCGTCGTGCTCCGGCAGGGGTCCAAAGTCGAATTCAGCGCTGCGGTCGCCGGCCGCGCCGGCACCGTTGGACGCGGTCCGGGCCTGCGCCGTGGCGTCTGCGTCCACGACGCCGTCCGCCGAGACGACGACGCCATACTGATCGCGCGCCGCCTCCACGGTGACCAGTCCGGCCCGGACGTCGGTGGCCACCCGCTCCGGCTCACGCGTGAGCGGGTCCCCCAGTCCGCCGGCGCCGGCGGTGCAGAACACCAGCCGGTCGCCGCGCCAGACCGGAACGTTCTCCACCTTGGACGGCAGGTTGATCTGCGAGCCGTCGGCGGCGCGGATCAGGATCTTCTTTGACGGCTCGCCGTGGCGGCCACCCTGAAAGCCCCACGGGTAGGTCTGGGCGCGATCGTCCTGGTAGGAGATGGCGCCGTCGGCGAGGAACTCATAGGTCTTGGCCACGCCGTGCCCGCCGCGGTGATAGCCGGCGCCGCCGGAGTCGGCGCGCGCGACGTAGCTGACCACCCGCAGCGGGTAGTACTTCTCCAGGTACTCGGTGGGCACCGCCTTGAACAGCGGCCACCACGTGTGACCGTCGAGCCCGTCGGCGAACGGCCGGGCCGGAATGCCCCCGTAGAGGATCTCCAGGATCTGATACGGCTTGCCGTTGGCGTCGGTGCCGGAGTAGACGAAGTTGGGGCTCGTCCCGTAGCCGCCGGTGACGGCAAACTGCTCCAGGGCCTTGGAGAAGACGGCGTCCACGACGTCGAACTGGCGGGCCATCAGGCTCAGCCGGTTGCCGAGCGGCGCCGGGAACTGCGGGCGCAGCGCACAGCCGTCAGGGATCGTCACCTCGATGAGGTCGTAGTAGCCGTCGTTGAACACCAGGTCCGGCGCGAACGCCATGATCAAGAACACCCCGGTGAACATCTTGAACATCTCGGGGTTGAGCAGGAAGTTGACCGAGCCGGGGACCTGCGGGTCGGTTCCGGTCCAGTCGACGTGCACGCGGTCGCCGTCGCGCCACATGGCGAGCTTGAGCTTGATCGGACCGTTGCCCAGCCCGTCATCGTCGGCGTGATCCTCGAACTCAAAGCGCTTGCCGTCGGGCAGGTGCGTGCGGATGAGCTCGATGAGCCCGCGCCGGGTGCGGTCAAGGATCGCGTCGCACGCCTCCAGGTACGTGTCCTTGCCAAAGCGCTCACACAGCTCGATGACGCGCGCGGCGCCGGCCGCCGTCCCCGCGGCGATCGCCTTGATGTCGGCCTCCACCTCCTTGGGCATGCGGGTGTTGTGGCAGAACAGCGCCAGCAGTTCGCGGTTGAGCACGCCGCCGTCGTAGAGCTTGAGCGGCGGCATGCGGATGCCCTCGTAGTAGATGCTGCGCGCGGTGATCGGCATCGAGCCCGCGGCCGTGCCGCCGACGTCCATGAGGTTGCCCCACTGCGACGCGTAGCCGACGAGATCTCCGTCATAGAAGATCGGCCGCAGGATGAGCAGATCCGGCGTGTGCGAAACGGACCCCTCGCACATGTACGGATCGTTGAGCGCGATCACGTCGCCGTCGCGCAGATCCTCCACCGCGTAGGGCGAGTGCTCCAGGATCGTCTGGATTGCCGATCCGAACTGGCCGATGACCATCCGCCCCTGGCGATCGGCGATCAGCGGGAACTGGTCGGACTGCTCGCGGATGACCGGGCTGACCGCCGTCGTCTCCAGCACGCGGTCCATCTCATACCGCGTGTTGGACAGGGTGTTCTCGATGATGTCCAGCGTGATCGGATCGATGTCGTGCTCACGCACGAAATCCGGAAGCTGCTGCTCGGTGACGGTCATGAGTTGCCCTCCGCCTTGCGAATGATGATGTTGCCGTAGCCGTCGATCGCGCCGGCGTAGCCGGGCTCGATCACCGTTGTCGTGTCCTGCTGCTCGACGATCGCCGGGCCGGCCACCTCGTGCCCGGCCTGGAGTCCGTCGCGGTCATAGATCGGCGTCGACCGCCAGTCGCCGTCAAAGAACACCTGCTCGGTGCGCGCCGGCTCCGGGGTGGGCGGTCGCCCGTGCCCGTTCTGCGACGCCCACTCCTCGGCCCCGCCGCCGGACCCGACGACCCGGAGCGTGGCGATCTCCACGGGGACGTCGAGATCGAAGCCGTAGCGCCGGCGGTGCTCGGCCTCAAAGCGCTCGCGGACGACCGCGGCGTAGCCGTCGGTGACCTCGTCCAGCTCCAGCGCGCACGGAACCTGGATGTCCTGCATGTAGTACCGGCAGTCGACGAAGAACTGGAACGCGTGCCGGTCATCCGGCACGGACTCGCGCGCCAGCCACTGCGCCGCCTCCTCCTGCAGTTCGGTGAGCGCCCCGTGCAGGGCCGGCGCCGGTGTCTCCTCGGCGATCTGCAAAAACGTGCGCGCGAACTCGTTCTGCACCTCGGAGACCAGGAAGCCGAACGCACTGAGCACGCCGGGCGTCGCCGGGATGACGACGGGATCGGCATGGATGAGGCGGCCCAGCGCGTTGGCATGCAGCGGTCCGGCGCCGCCGAACGCCAGCAGGCCGAACTCGCGCGGGTCATACCCCCGCTCGATGCTGACCACGCGCAGGGCAGCATGCATGTTCTCGTTGGCGATGTCGATGATCGCCTGGGCCGCGCGCATGACGTCGACACCGAGCCCGTCGGCGATCTTCTGCACCGCCGCCCGGGCCGCGTCCTCGTCGATCGACAACGACCCGGCGAGCTTGGTTTGAGGCGGGATGCGGTGCAGGACGACGTTGGCGTCGGTCACCGTCGGATCGGTCCCGCCACGGCCGTAGGCGGCCGGACCGGGCTCGGCCCCGGCGCTCTGCGGACCAACCCGCAGCGCGCCCACCGGCGTCAGATACGCAATCGACCCGCCGCCGGCGCCGACGCTGTGCACGTCAACCCCGCGCGACTGGAACTGGTAGTAGCCAAGCTCGGCGTCGCGGCGGATCGTGACCGAGCCGCCAACGCACACCGACACGTCCGTCGAGGTGCCGCCGACGTCGAGCGTCAGCACGTTGGGCGCTCCGATCCGCCGCGCCAGCCAGGCGGCGCCGACGACACCGCCGGAGGGGCCGGAGAACGCGGTGTCGACGGGGCGCTCCTTGGTGGCCAGGGTGCTCATCGTGCCGCCGTCGGAGCGCACGATGTTCAGCCGGCCGCCGAACTGCTCGTCGCCGAGCAGGCGCTCGAGCCCGTCGACATAGGTGATGACCTGGGGCTGGACGTAGGAGTTCAACACCGCGGTCAGCGTGCGCTCGTACTCGCGGTACTCGGAGACGAGGTCCGAGGAGATCGACACCGGCAGGTCAGGATGAGCCGCCCGGATGATCTCCCGCGCGCGACGTTCGTGCGCCGGGTTGACATAGGAGTTGAGCAGCCCGATCGTCACCGACCGCACCCCGGCGGCCACCAGTTCGTCGATCGCCGCCCGCGTGGCGTCCTCGTCGAGCGGTTCCACCTCCGTGCCGTCGGCGGCCATCCGGCCGGGGATCCCCCGCGTGTGCCACAGCGGCGCCAGCGGCTCCGGCTTGATCATGCCCATCCAGCCGTACAGCGGCCCCGGCGTCCACGCCCGGGCGAGGTGCAGGATCTGCTCGTTGCCCGGCGTCGTCAACAGCCCGCACGGCGCGCCCTTGCCCTCCAGGATGAGGTTGGTCACCACCGTCGACCCGTGAAGGATGAGCTCCAGGTCCTGCGGCGAGGCGCCGACCCGGCGGCACGCCTCGCGCACGCCGTCCAGGACCCCCACCGACTGATCCGTCGGCGTCGACAGCACCTTGACGAGCGTCACCTCACCGCTGTCGGTGTCCTGCATCTGCACATCGGTGAACGTTCCTCCCACATCCACTCCCAGCCGGTATCCCATGTCCTCTCCTGTCGGTCTCGGTCCGTCAGATCACGCCGTCATCACGCAGCTCGTCGATTCGCCCCCCATCGATGCCCAGCTCTCCCAGCACGCCCTCGGTGTCGGCGCCGACCGTCCAGCGGGCGGCGTGCCGGACGCGCCCGGGCGTGCCCGTCAGGCGCGGCACCACACCGGGCCCACTCACCGTCCCATGCACCTCGTCCTCGTAGGAGACGAGCAGCCCTCGCTCACGGAAGTACGGGTCCGCGTACACGCCGGCGGCGTCGTAGACCGGAGCGCAGACGACGCCGGCGTCGTTGACGAGACGATCGAGCTCCTCGGCGGTGTGCTGCCGCGCCCAGGCGCCGATCAGCTCATCGAGCAGGTCCTCGTTCTCTCCGCGCGCATGATGGTCGGCGAAGCGCTCGTCCTCGGCGAGCTCCGGCCGGCCGATGAGCTTGGCCAGCCGCCGCCACAGCGTGTCGTGGTTGGCGGCGATCACCACCCACTTGCCGTCCCTGGAGCGGTACACGTTGCTCGGCGCAATCCGCGGCAGCCGCGTCCCGGTCGGCTGGCGGATGGTCCCGGTCTTCTCGTACTCCAGCACCGAGGACTCGGTCATGACAAAGCACGCGTCGGCGATCGACGCATCGACGACCTGGCCCGCGGCACCGCGCACGTCGCGCGCGTACAGCGCCATGAGAATCCCCTGAAACGCCGACTGGGCGGCGAGCGTGTCACCGAGCGAGATGCCAAACCGCGGCGGCGCCTGATCCGGATAGCCGTTGATGTAGCGCAGGCCGGCCAGCGCCTCGCCGGCGGCGGCAAAACCCGGACGGTCGCGGTACCGGCCGGTCTGGCCATAGCCGCTGACCCGGGCGTACACCGCCCCGGGATTGACCGCGTGCACCTCCTCCGGTCCCAACCCCCAGCGCTCCATCGTCCCGGGCCGGAAGTTCTCCAGCACCACATCGGCCCCAGTCGCCAGGTCAAGCGCGATGCGCTGCCCCGCCTCACTGCGGAGATTGAGCGTGATCGAGCGCTTGTTGCGCGCCAGGATCGACCACCACAGCGAATGGCCCTCATGGCGCAGGCGGCCCCAGTCACGCATCGCGTCCCCGCCCGGCGGCGGCTCCACCTTGACCACATCGGCACCGAAATCGCCGAGCAGCGTGCCGACGAACGGCCCGGCGAGCAACTGGCCGAACTCGATGACGCGCAGCCCCTGCAGAGGACCGTCGCGCAGGCCCTCCGCCGCCACCCCCTCCGTCTCAGTGCTCACCGGCCATCACCTCCACCAGGAAGGCGCGCGCGCCCTGGATGTGCATGCGCATCACCGCCTCGGCCAGCCCGCCGTTGCCGGCGCGGATCGCGCCCAGGAGCTCACGATGACAGAACAGCGACTGCTCGCGCTGCTCCCCGTCGCGCCAGAAGCGGGCGCGGAACACGCGCGGGATGCCGCTGACGGCGCTCATGGCGGCGGTCAGTCGCGGCGAGCCCGCCGCCTGAACGATCACGCCGTGAAACTCCTCGTTGAGGGCGCACAACGCGGCCAGGCTGTCCTCATCGGCGGCGTCATGAGCCAGTGAGCGCTCATGGACCTCGCTGAGCTGCGCCAGTCCGCCCTCGTCGATCCGCTCGGCGGCTCGCGCCGCCGCGTGGGGTTCGATCAGGCTCCGGACCTCGTACAGGTCGGCGAGATCGGCGGCGTCGAAGGAGCGCACGGTCGCCCCGCGCCGTGGCTCGATCTCCACCAGCCCCTCGCGTGCCAGCAGGAGCAGGGCCTCGCGCACCGGCGTGCGCGAGGAGCGCAGCCGCTCGGCGAGCGTCTCGGCCCGCAGCCGCGTCCCCGGCTCAAGCCGACCCTCCAGGATCGCCGTGCGCAGCGCCTCCTGCACCCGCACGGTGTGCGTCTGAGCCACCTCTCCGGTTCGCATTTTGCATACCGTATCCCGGCGCGCCGACCGTGTCCAGCCGCCGCCGGCATTCTTTGCATGCAAACGCGGCGCTGCCGACGGGGCGTGGAGGGCAGGCACCGACCGGCAGCCAGGTCAGCCCGGTCGCCCCGGCAGGCACGATCGGCAGCCAGCTCAGCCCGGTCGCCCGAGAGCGTCCCTGCGGCTGAGCGCCGCGCCGGCGCGTGTCCGGGACGACTCTGAGCAATAAGCGGCCGGATTTGGGCCAGATATCGCTCGGAGTGGCGTCAGCCTCCGCCCTGTCAAGGTCCGTCCCGTCTGCGGTAGCGGTCAGCGGCGGGGCGGGAGGTGGCCACAAAGCGCGCTGAAGAGGCCCCCGCCCCTCCCGCCGACGGCCGCTCCACCTCCAGCGGCGGCGGTGGGGGGCCGGGAGCAACCGTTTTGTACGAAATTCGGTCGGCGGCTTTCGATTTCGTCAACGAGTGACGCTCAGCATCCGATCTGTACGAGATCCGGAGGGCGAATCCGAGTTTCGAACGATTCGGTCGCTCCAGAGCCACCGCCAACGCCAACGCCCCCGTCCGCCCTTCATCGCTGCCGTGTCCCGCCGGCGAGGCCGGTTTGCACGCGCCCGCAGGGCGCCGTCAGCGCCGCAGTCGCCCCGCCCGCCCGCAGGCCCAGCCGCCTCCCACGCACGGAACCCGCGCGTGCCCCCCGTCACAGCCAAGCCGTCTTGGGGGAAGGCTCCCGCTACCCCGGCTGGCGGGGGACCATCGGCCGCGCCGTCTCCGGGCCGAGGGCGACGACCGATTCCTCGGGCGGCTCCTCGTAGATGGCCAGCCCGTGGATGATCCAGAGGCTGAGCGCAAACACGCCCAGCGACCACAGCGGCGATGACGGGATCGCCAGCAGCGCGGCGATGGCCGCCAGGCCCCCGACGAACATTCCGACATACCGACCGAAGCGATGGCCGGCGATGAGTGAGGCCGCCCCGACGAGCTCAAGAACGCCGATGATGAGCGTCACCCATCCCCAGGTTTTGAGATTGCCGAACAGATAATGCCCGGACGGGTGAAACGCAGCGGAGTTTCCGATCCCGGCGATGCCGAAGATGACGTTCAGCACCCCACCCAGGATGAGGAACACGGCCGCCAGCAGCGACCGCATGTAGCCCTTGCTCTCCATGGGATCAGCCTGACAGGCGCTCGCCCCGGCTGAAAGGTGGCGGGCATGTGTCCTGCGAGCAGGCCGGCACCCTCACCTGATCAGGGTGATGACAGATCCGCCGATGCGGGCACGGTCCGTGGCATCGACCAGAGGAGCCCGGAGCATGCTGCGCCGGATCGCTGTAGTGCTGTCGGTGGGGCTGGCTGATTCGGTCAATCCGAGCACGGTGGGGCCCGCGCTGTACATGGCCACGGTCCGCCGGCGACGGGTGGGGCGGATCGCGCAGTTCACCGCCGGCGTGTTCGTCGTCACGCTCGCCGGCGGTCTGGTGCTGACGATCGGTCCCGGCCGGCTCCTGCTCGATCTCGTCCCCCGGCCCCACGGGACGGCGCGACACCTGATCGAGCTCGCCGCGGGGATCGCGCTCCTGATCGCCGCCGTCGTCCTGTGGCGCGGCCGGCGCCCCCTGGCCCGGCGCAAGCTGCCCGGCGGGGGCGGCGGCGGCTCGGCGTGGCTGGCGGGCGCGTCGATCGCTGCCGTGGAGCTGACGACGGCAGCGCCGTACTTCGCGGTGATCGCCGGCGTCGTCGCCTCCCCGGCCAGCCTCCCGGAGGAGATCCTCCTCGTCCTCCTCTACAACCTGGCGTTCGTCGCGCCCTTGCTGGCGATCATCGCTGTGCTGCTCGTCGCCGGCGATGCCGCCGACCCGTGGCTGGCGCGCAGCGGGGCCTGGCTGCAGCGGCGCTGGCCGGTGGTGCTCGCCGGCCTGCTCATGCTCGTCGGCGGGATCCTGACGGTGCTGGGCGGCGCCGGCCTGCTGGCTCTGTAGGCCGGGCGTGGTGGTGCCCGCTCGCCGCCAACCGGGAGGCGCGCCTCCTTGCCACCGGGGCGGTAATACGCGACAACGGGGACATGGGACCGTCGACGCTCAGTCGCCGAGCGTGGTCGCTGGCCACGCTGCTGCTGGCGATCGTCGCTGTCACCTTCGCCATCGTCGGTGCCGTCTCGGCTTTTCCCGCCGGGCTGAGCGTGCTCGCCTGCCTCGCCGCCGCGGTCTGGTCGGCCTGGTATGGGATCTGCCGCCGCCGGTTCATCAGAATCCTCGCCCTGGCGCTATCCGCCGTCCTGGTCGGCGGCGCGGTCGCGCTGATCATCGTTGAGGGACGGCTTCTGGACAACCTGCTGGTGCTCGCCGCGGTGGCCGGGGTCCTGGTGACGGCGCGGATGGCCTTCCGGGTGCACGTCGAACTGCCGCCGGCCGAGCGTCCGCAGCATCCCGTCCTCTTCTACAACCCGCTGTCGGGAGATGGCAAGGCGACGCGGTTCAACCTCGCCGAGGAGGCGCGCCGGCGCGGAATTGAGCCGGTCGAGCTGCACCGGGGGGATGACCTCGCCGAACTGGTGCACCGCGCCGTCGCCGACGGGGCGGACGCCCTGGCCATGGCCGGCGGCGACGGCTCCCAGGCCGTGGTGGCCATGATCGCCGCCGAGCTTGACCTCCCGTACGCGTGCATTCCCGCCGGCACCCGCAACCACTTCGCCCTCGATCTCGGCGTCGACCGATCCGACGTCGTCGGCGCGCTCGATGCGCTTGTCTGCGGCGGGGAGCGGCGCGTCGATCTCGCCGAGGTCAACGGCCGCGTGTTCGTAAACAACGTGTCGCTGGGGCTCTATGCCGAGGCCGTCCAGCGGCCCGGTTACCGCGGCGCGAAGCTGCACACGCTGCTCGACACCGTGCCGGACGTTCTCGGTCCGGACGCCGAGGTCCCCCGTCTGCGCTGGGAGGGACCGGTGGGCATCGAATCGGCGGCGGCCATCCTGGTCTCAAACAACCCATACCGACTGGGCCGGCCCCTGGGCTCCGGCACCCGTCCCCACCTTGACACCGGGCGCCTGGGCGTGACCGTGCTTGTGCCGATGAATTCCCGAGGCAACGGGTCGGTCTCACACCGCCTGGCGATGCATCAATGGACGGTGCGCGAGTTCGAGGTCGAAGCGGCCGGCCCGGTGCCGGTCGGCCTCGACGGCGAGGCCCTTCAGCTCGCCCCGCCGCTGCGCTTCCGCATCCGCCCACGTGCGCTGCGTGTCCGGATCGCCCCCCAACATCCGGGGGCGTCTCCATCGGCGCTGGAGCCGGAGACAGCCTGGCAGACGATCGAAGCCGTGGCCGGATTCGCGCTGCGCGGGCGGCCCAAGGAGCCGGCGCTCAGGTAGTGGGGGCCGGCCCGCGCCGGGGCGTCCGCCCGTAGCGACGCCGGAAGGCGGCCCGGGTGCCCTGCGCCGCCGAGCGCACGGAGTGGACGGTCGACCGGATGCTCGGCCCGGAGACGTGAGCGGCCACGGCCAGCGCCACCAGCGCGCCGAAGTACGGCGTCTGGCGCGATGCCGGGCCGGCGACGCCGTACAGGAGCTCCCGCGTGGCGGCGAGGGGAAGGACGGCGTCGGCGGGCGTTCCGGCGAACGGGGCGTGCAGCACGCGACCGACGCGCTCATGCACGGTCTGGGCGAGCAGTCCCAGCCCCACCACGGTCACCAGGTTCGCCTGCTCGCGCGGCACTCCCACCTGCTCAAGCGCCCGGTAGCGCGCCTCGTTGAGCAGGAGCAGCGCCATCCGGGTGTCGTAGAAGAGCAGCCGGCCGCCGCTGACCTGGTCGAGCGCGGTGGGCGTGTGGGTCGGAGTGACCGGCGCGGGGGCCGCCGGTGCGGCGGCTGCCGGCGCGGGGGCCGGCCCCGCCGGTGGCCGGCGATGATCGGCGCCGGGCGCGGCGGGTCGCGGCGGTCGCCAGCGCGGTCGCTGCGATCGCCGGCCGGCGGTGTGGGGGTGGCTGCGGTCGATGAGGGCCATCCAGCGATGACCGTACGGGGCAGCGGCCGGTCTGCCATCGGTAGCCACGGGGGTCCGGCACCCGCCATTGGTGCCCGTCGCGGAGTCGGTACTCGCGCCGCCGGTGTGGGGGGAAACCCTCGACCGGAAACCGGGCTCAGGCGGGCGATCCGTCCCGGAGGGACGCGACGACGCGCCGGTGCTCGCGCATCGTCTCCATCCCGTCCTGACCGGGCTGGCGGCCAAACCCGCAGTACATCGCCACGCCGAAGTCCGTCAGGTAGCGCGACGCGGTCGCATGCCGCCGCCGCAGACCCAGGACGCCGTCGATGGGCAGCACGATGCCCAGGAACACCCGCGCCGGGCCGGGCTCAAGGTCGATGAGCGGCCGGAAGAAGCTCCGGTCCTCGCTGCGCAGGTAGCGCGGGCCGGCGAGGTGCAACCAGTCGACGGCGCGCCCGGAGTTGGCGACGGCGAAGTTCGCCATCCGCACCAGCACCGCGTAGTCCCGCGCCTCGTACATCGGCCACTCCGGGAACGTGCCGTAGCACAGGTGGTAGCCGACCAGGGCCTCCTCGGGGACCAGACGCGTCAACCGCGTCACCGGCCCCGCGAACCGCTCCCAGGCGCCCTCCGGCGTCCAGGCGAGCACGCCCTCAATGTCCTGGGTCTCATACGCGCAGTCCCACTGGATGGCCAGGTCCGCGGGCGGGATCGCCTCGGCCAGGCGGTGAAGCTCCCGCGCCACCAGTTGCTCAAAGCCCCGCTCGGCGATGGGGTAGTCGTGCGCGTAGTCGGCCTTGAAGGCGTTGAGCGCGCTGGAGGGGAACGGCAGCCCCACCTGAAAGCGCAGGCCGGGCGGGATGATCCCCGCCTCGCGCAGCGCGCAGAATTCGCCGTAGGAGGCGATGGCGTCGTCGATCCGCGGCCAGCGGTCGAAGTGCAGCTCGGTGACGCCCTTGCGGATGGCGAACACCGGCGTCTCGTACGCGTGCCGGGGGATGCCGGTCGGCGACTCGGTCTCCTCCACAACCACCACATCCGGGTGGGGCCGGGCCAGCCGCTCGCGCTCGTAGCCCACCCACGCCGACCGGGGCCCCGTCTCCCCGTCGGGCAGCGCGAACACCATGTCACCGAACAGCTCGGCGCCGGCGCGCAGGGCGGCCTCGGTCGACGGGGCGGGGAGGCTGCCGACGAGCAGCAGCTCGCTCGTGACTCGTGATGGCATCGTCGCAATGTAGCCTCAAGCGCGATGGTCAGGACAGCCCGGCGGATCGCGCTTGCGCTCCTCATCGTGGGGCTGTCGGTCCTTCCTGCCGCGGCCGCCGCCCGCGGCCCCCGGACCGTCAACGCCCGCGTCAGCGGCACGTTCACGATGAACGGCCGGGTGACGACGGCGGTGCGGGTGCGCGGCGAGCACCGGGGGCAGCGGGTGACCCGCCGCTGGGTCTTCGCGTCCCAGCGGTGCACCCGTGACGTGTGCCGCCGGCTGGTGCTCACCCGCGAGCGCAGCGCCGGGCAATATGACCACCTCGTGCTCCGGCGCGTGGGCCGCGGGCGCTATGCCGGCGGCGGCCGCTTCTACGTGGGGCTGGAGTGCAACGGGGCGATCTTCCCGCGCGGAGAACTCGTCCCGTTCCGCATCACCGTTGACGTGATGCGCGCCACCCGGATCGACGGGCGCGCGTTCGCCACCTCGCTGCGGGCCACATACAGCAACCGCCGCCGGATCGACCGGACCATCTGCCCGGTGGGACCCAGCCACGATGCCGCCCGTTACGGCGGGCGGGCCACCCCGCCCCCCTCAGCGCCCACCGCCGCCTTCACCGTCGCCACCAGCCCCGGCAGCGACACCGCCACCTTCAACGACACCTCGGCTCCCGGCGGCGACGGCGCCCGGATCGTCTCGGTCGCGTGGCAGTTCGGCGACCCCGCCTCCGGCGCCGCCGATACGGCGACGACGCCCCAGGCCAGCCACGCCTTCAGCGCCCCGGGCACCTATTCGGTCTCGCTGACGGTCACCGACACCGCCGGCCTGCGCACGACGACGACCCAGCAGGTGACCGTCCCGCCGCCGCCGCCCGCGCCGGCGTCGGCGTCGGCCGGAGGCTGAGGGCTCAGCGGCGATCCTCAGGGCGACGGCGCCGGCTCGAACCGCAGCGTCGCCAGCACCGCCGACAACTCCCCGGTCAGCTGGGCCGGCCGCCGGCGGACCGGCGCGATGACCGTGTACAGGCAGAACGGGCGGCCGTGGGCGGTGAAGAACCGCTGCGCTCCCAGATGTCCCGGCCGGGTCACCTGCAGGCGGGTCCGGCCGAACTCGGCCAGGCGCAGCCGGGGACGCCAGCGGCCGGCGAACAGCCCCGTGTCCGGGCGCAGGTTGGCATCCGGGAGGTATTCGACGATCGAGGCGAACACCCCGTCGCGGGGCATGCGGGCGGTGACGTCAGCGCCGAACTGGCCGTCGTCAGCGTGCAGCGTGAAGTTGGCGACGTGGAGGAACGGCGCGCTGTGGGGCGGGCGGACGATCCGCGCCTCCCACCCGGCGGGCACGTCGATGGAGAGGCCGTGGCCGCCGGTCCTCATGCCGCCCCGCTGAGGACGAGGATGACGGCGACGAGCTCGGCGGCGACGACGAGCCAGGCGGCTGGACGGGCCAGGCGCGCCAGCTCCCGGTGCAGGCGAACGAGACCGGCCGTGTCCACAGCCCCGCCCGCCGGCAGCAGCGACAGCGCCCGCGTCGCCCCGAAGGCGCCGCCGACGAGGGCCCCGGCGGCCGGCGTGCCGCACAGCACCGCCCCCAGGGCGGCGGCGTACACGGCCGCACTGGTCACCACCGTCGCCACCCCGGCGCCGAGTTGGGCGCCGAAGGCGACGCCGTAGACCCAGCCGCGGTACCGCGTCATCCAGTCCTCGTTGACCTGCCGGCGGCTGGTGGGCAGGCGCCGGCGCAGCGGGGTGGCGTCGTAGCCGAGGGCGAGCAGGAGGATCGCCGCCGCCGCCACGGCCCGCCACGGACCCGCCGGGGCCAGCGACCCCAGAGCCCCGCCGGCGGCTCCGGCGCCGGCACCGGCGGCCACCGCGCCCACGGCAAACGCCGAGGCGGTCAGCCCCCAGGAGAATCCGCGGCTCCGCTCACCGAGCGGAGTGATGCTGGCCAGCATCGACTGGCCTCACGGCGACCAGGCGGCGCGCACAGCGCCCGCCACGGCGACGATCAGGAACGCCGGCAGAAGGATGGCTACCCCCGGCTCGCGTCATCCGGTGGATACAGGCTCCCCGCGCTGCCCGGGTACAGGCTCGGATGTCCCGGGCCGATTCCCGCAGTGGCCAGGGTGCGCGCCGAGCGCTCGGCGCGGCCGGCGGTCGTCTCGGCGCCGGCGGCGCCGGCCGCGGCCAGGGCGTCGGCGCGCGCGTCGTCGATCATCGTCACCAGCTGCGACCAACTGAGGGCCGAGCCGCGGCCGCGGATGCCGCCCTCGCCGTCGGTGAGCACGAAGTGCGGCGAGGCGGGCACCGCGTAGGCCTCCCAGGCGCTGCTCGACATGACGAGCTCAACGCCGCTCGGCGCCAGCCGCTGGATCCGGGTGGGACTCTCCCGGGTGGAGTCGTGGCTGACGACGACCACCCGGTCGGCGAGCGCCTCGGCCTCCCCGGCGTCGCGCAGGCCCGCCCACAGCGGAGCGCAGGACGAGCATCCGCTGGTGAGAAAGGCGAGCAGCGTCGGCGGCGACCCGGGGCCGAAGGACAGGGCGACGGCGTCTCCGGCCGGCGTGGTGCCGGTGATGGGCACGGCGGTCGTGGGCGTGGAGCCGTCGCTGATCGTGACCGGCGGGGGGGCGCCGGCCCCCGTTCCCCGCCCACCGGCCCCACCTCGGTCTCCCCCGCGCGCCTCCTCCAGCACGGCGAGCCGCCGGAGGATGTCGGCGTGGCTGCGCAGCAGGGCCACGATGTAGACGATGGCCACCAGCAGCAGGATGGTGTCGACGACCGCGAGGATGGTCATGGTTCAGGCTCCTCCCGCCCCCGGCAACTGAACGGCCGGCGGCTCCAGACATCCGGCCTCGTGGCCGCAGACGGCATCGTCGATCATGAGCGTGCTGCCGCAATTGAGCTCCGGGATCGTGCTGGGGTTCTTGCAGGTCACGACGCGACAGACGACCGGGGTCGTCCCCCGGATGTGGGTGTTGCACTGCCCGTAGCGAAAGACGTTGCAGTTGACGCGGCGGCGCGAGCAGTTGTCATCCGCGCAGCGGCAGCCGCCGGGGAACGGGTGCCCCGGTATCGCATTGCAGTCGATGTAGTACCGGACCCCGGCTTCGCGGCAGAGCTGGTGGCCGGGGTAATCGGTGCACATCCACCACCCGCCGACGAACGTGTCCGTGGGACAGCCGTTGATGCCCTGGTTGATCTCACAGCAGAACGCGGTGTAGCCGTCGGTGCACAGGCCGCCGCCGCAGTCGCCGGGGACGACGACCGCCAGCGCGGTTCCCGGGTACAGCAGGTAGCGCAGCGGGGCGATGCTCAGCGCCGAACCGCCCACGGCGAGTCGGATGAGGGCCGAGCGGCGCGAGAACCGCGCCTCCAGCGCCCGCGCCGAGGCCTCCACGAGCCGGCGCCCCGGCGCCGGCTCAAGACCGGAGGCGCCGCGCAGAGCGCCCCGGAGCGCGAGCGCCAGCACGACGGCCAGCGCCAGTCCGGCGGCCGCGGCCGACGGATGCCCACCCGCGGCCGGCCACCCGGAGCGCAGGCCGGCGGCGGCGACGGTCGCTGCGGCCGCCGCGCCGCTCAGGTTGACGATGGTGTGCCGGTGACCCAGGAGGGCCTCGTCGTCGCCGAAGCAGCCGCAGGCCACCTGCCGGCCGCCCCGGCCGGCGAACGCGGCACCGAAGCCGAGGCCGCCGAACGCGATCGCCACCAGGAGGGGCCCCACCGGCGCCGGCACGGCGAGAGCCGCGATGCCGATGGCGATCTCGGCGATCGCGAGCAGCCGGGTGAGCGCCCCGGGAACGGGAGCGCCGGCCGCTCGCAGGGCCTCGGTGGCGGGGGCCGGGTGCCGCAGCTTGGCGTAGCCGGCGGCGAGCAGCAGCAGGCCCAGCGCGCCGACGACGACGCCTGCCAGCGCGCCGACGACCGCGCCTGTCAGAGCGCCGGCGACCAGCCCCGCCGTCCGCCCCCCGTCCGCCGCCGCGATCAGGACGAGGACCACCTCAGCGTCTTACGCGCATCACATCTCACGGCCGGCCCAATGTACCAAGCGCCGGTCCCGGCATCCTCTGCTCCGACGACCGCGCTCCGGCGGGCGGCACGCACTCCGGGCGGAGGCTCAGGCAGCGACCGCGACCGGGGCGAACACGGCCTCCGCCGCCTCGTTGGCCCAGCCGATGGCCTCCAGGTGAAGCTCTGCGGCGTTGGGGACGATGGCGTGGGCGCGATCGGCCTCGCCGGCCTCGAGCGCGGCCACGCAGTCCAGCAGCCGCCCCTTGGACCCGGAGTGGGTGACGAGCGCCTGCCGGGTCTCCTCCGGGAAGGGGATCCGGGTGACGACGTCGCCCATCGGCAGGTCGGTGAGCGCGTCGATCACCGAGAACAGGCCGAGCGTGAACAGTTCGCTCGACGTTGCGTCGGCAACCGAGGCGTCGGCCAGCTCACAGAAGCGCGCGCGGGTGAGCGCGGTGCGGGTCAGCTCGGCCGGTTTGTCGTCGATGCTGGCGAAGATGGTCAGGGCTGCCCACGGGCGGAGCTTCTCCAGCCCCAGGAGGGCGAGCGCCTGGCGGATGGACCGGACCTCCTGGCGCAGGCCGAAGAACGCCGAGTTGATGTAGCGCAGCAGGCGGTAGCTCAAGCCGAGGTCGAGCGCCATGATGCGCTCCAGCTCCGACAGCTCGGTCGCCGGGTCCTGCAGAGCCGCCAGCAGCTGCAGCAGCGACATCCGGCTGGCGTCGACGCTTCGGCCCCGCACCAGCTCAGGGCGGCAGAAGAAGTACCCCTGGAAGAGGTCGCAGCCGGCGCGGGTGCACAGGGTGAACTCCTCGCGGGTCTCCACCTTCTCGGCCAGGATCGTGACCCCGTAGGCGCGCAGGCGGTCGACCTCGCGCTGCAGGCGCTGGGGGCCGAGCGCCTGGAGATCGAGCTTGACGACGTCGACGAGGCCCAGCAGCGGCTCGGCCTCCGGGGCGTACTCAAAGTCATCGAGGGCGAGGCGGTGCCCGCGCTCCTTCAGCGCGCCCACGGCCGCCACCAGCTCGTCATCGATCAGCTGACCCTCAAGGATCTCAAGCAGCACCAGACCAGGCGGCACCGACTGCGCGTACCCCCTGAGCAGGAACTCGCGGGAGACGTTGATCCAGGCCGGCTGAGTCCCCACGACCCGCTCCAGATCCAGTTCGGTGACGGAGTTGAGGACGACGCGCGCCGTGGCGCCCTCCGGGTCAGGGATGACCGCCGTGGTCGTGTGGCCGGCCCGGAACAGGAGCTCGTAGCCGACAACCCGCAGCTGCCCGTCAAAGATGGGCTGTCGTGCGAGAAAGACTTCGTTCATAGCCCCAGCTTCCACATCGTGATCACCCGTCGCCGTCCTCATCGGCAGCTGCCCACCGGGCCTGAAGCCGAAATTCGGCGTACTGGCCGGGTGGGCAGCTCTCAACAACAGCGAGGAGAGGCTGCGGGCGCGGTCCCTGACGGGTCAGGTTTGTTCGAAATGCGGACTGGCGCTGACGATCTGGAACGAACCCGTCGCCCTATGGCACTCACGGGCGAAATCCAACGCCGCGATCCTGGTCTTCGCACAAAGGCGTGGCTCCGGTACCGCCCCGGCTCCCGTCATCACCGCCGTCTATCAGCCGGTGAACCGCGGCCCCGTCCGCGCTGGCGTACGCGTGCAGGCGGCCCGGCCCCGGACCCTGACCGTGCGCGTCAGGAGCGTCAGCCCGCCCTCGCTCACCCTCAGGGTGTAGCGACCGGCGGACGGCGCGTGACCCCGCGTGGTGAGGATGAGCTGGCGCCGGCGCCGGGTCAGCCGCCCAATGCGCCGCAGCGCCACCCGCCGGCGGCCGCGGCTCAGCGTGACGACGACGTGGGTCAGGGTGCCGTGGACGCTGGCCAGGTGGAGCACCAGACCCCGGACGCACCGCCGGCCGGCGCCAAATGAGAACGTGAGCGCCCGGCGGCCCGGCCCCCGCCGCCGCGGGCCGGCCCCGGTCACGGTGACGGCCGCGGGGACAGGCAGCGGAGCCAGCGAGTTGCCGGCGCCGATCGAGCCGCAGCCGTTGGGCACCGGCAGGCCCGCCAGGCGCTGGGCGAGGAACTGGGCCGCGCCGGCCTCAAACGGCACCGCGGCCTGGGTGTGGTCGGCTCCGGAGTAGACGTTGAACTGCACCGAGACGCCCCGCTGGCAGTACGTGTGGGCCAGGCCCTCGTCATCGGCGGTCACCATGATCCCGTCGCCGGTGCCGTCCGAGTCCCCCACGCCCATGAACAGGGGGCCGCGGGGGGTGCCGGTGCGGGACATGATCATGTGGTCGCCGATCGCCACCAGGTCGTGGATCTTGGTGTAGTCCTGGTACTGGGGCTTGAGCAACTGCTGGATGGTGAGGCCGGGGTAGTTGCCGGCGAAGCTGTTGATGCACTCGCTCTGCACCTGGCCGGTCACCTGCTGCCCGTAGGGCGACAGGTATTGCTGGAAGCTGATGTCGTAGGCGCGGCTCAGGGAGACGAGCACCGCCGGGATGACGCCCGCCCATCCGGTGCTGCCGTTGATGTAGGTGAGGTTGTGGAAGTAGTCGGCGGGGATGCCGCCCTCGGCCGCTCCGACGATGTCGAGCTCCGGCGCGTACGTCCCGGCGAGCTCGCCGGCCATGTCGGTCGCGATCGACCCGCCGGAGTAGCCGACCATGCCCACCGGGGTCGTCCTGGCCGGGACGCCGAGGAGGTGCTCGGCGGCGCGGATGGCGTCGAGCGTGTCGTAGCCGGACTCCTGCCCGGCGGCCCAGTCAAGCTTCTCCCCCTCGTAGTCCGGGATGACGACCGTGTCCCCGGCGGCCACGTAGCCGAGGATGATCTGCTCCTCGTCCTGCGCGGTGCTGTAGCTGGAGTTGCCGCCCTGGAGCGTATAGGAGGGATCGCACTGAGATCCAAGCGCGTCATACGCGGTCTGATAGGAGACGATCTTGACGGGAGCGACGGTGACGGCCGGGCGGATGATGGTGGCGACGGTCACCGTCGGCTGGTCCAGCTGACCGGTGGTGCGGTACAGCACCTGCGTGGCCGTCACCGGGGTGGCGTTGCCTGACTCGGCGATCGTCACCGACCGGGTCCGCAGCACGGCGCCCGGCGCGAGGTTGGTCAGCGCGCCGCCGTAGCTGTAGAACGGATCCTGGGAGGGCAGTACCGGCGCGGCCAGCGCCGCCGGGGCCGCGGCCAGCGCGACCGCCAGGCCGACCGCCGTCATCATCGCAGCGGTCACCGACACCATCCAGCGGGCGTGCATGCGCCTCATCCGGCCTCTCCTCCTCTGGGTGATGGTCCCGCCGGCGATCGTAACCGGGGCCTGTGCAGGACGCGCCGATTGCCGCCACCACCCGCCCGGGGCGGTTCAGATCACGTGCACCGGGGTCCCCAGCCTGATGTGACGCGCCAGCCACGCGTCGGCACCGACGCGCAACCGGATGCACCCGTGCGAGATCCGCCCCGGGATCAGGGGCGCCGCGTAGTACGGGCCATGGATCCCGACCACCCCGCCCCCCGGCCAGTCGCTGAGCGTCGAGTAGTCGGTGGTGCCGAAGGCGTAGGGCCAGTAGCCGGATTGCGGGTCCTCGATCTTGAACCGCTCGTTGATCCAGAAGTGCCCGGCCGGGGTGGGAGTGCTCGGCGTGCCGACGCCCACCGGCGCCGACCACAGCCTCCGCCCGTCAGAGAACAGCGAGATGCGCAGCCGCCGGCGGTTGACGACGACGAGCAGGTGGGTGAGGTGAAAGCGCCCCAGGGCGTTGCGCTCCACCCACCCGGTTCGCCCGTTGGGGCGCCCCGGGATGCGCAGCTTGACCCACTCGCGTCCCCGCGCGTCCCAGCGCGCGCGGAGCACCAGGTAGACGGAGGGAAAGCCGTCCTCGGTGTACCAGGTGAGCCGGCCCAGCCGCCCGGACCGGGGCCATGGTCGTCGGTAGATGAAGGCGATCCGGTCGACGTAGGACCAGCGGCTGTCGGTGCGCTCGTTGGACAGCACCGCCACGGAGCCCGGCCGGGCGGCGTCCGTCCGGGCGCCGGCGGCGCGAGCGCGGGCTTCGGCGCCCCCGGGCCCCGGCGACCGGCCCGGGTCAAGCGACCGGACCCGCATCCCGCCCCACAGGTGCTGCGGCCGGCGGGCGACGGCAGCGCTGGCCGGCGCCGCGCTCAGCGCGAACACCAGCACCAGCATTCCGGATAGCCGCCTCACGCTGCACCCTGCCGCATCGCCGGCCACCATAGTCAACCTCCGCGGCCGAGACCCCCGGTTCCCCGGCCCCCTGAGCCCCGCGCCGCGTCGCCGCGCCCGCGCCGCTCCATTTCCCTGTTCGCCTGGTGACCGACAAGTCAATCACCGGTGCCGGCACGGGTATCGCCTTCTGTGACAAGCGATCGAGATTGAGGAGGCCGTTTGAAATGATCACCGTGTTGCTGCTGGTCGCCACGGCGGTGGTTGCCGCATTCGTTGTTCGCGCCGTTCGCCGCAGGCTGGCCGAGCGCGGGACCCCCCCGGAGTTGCGGGGTGACTGGTGGGACAGCTTTGAGCGCCAGTTCCGCGCCTACGCGCGAACGCGGCCGCCCGCCGCCCCGCCCCCGGACGCTGACCCCTCCAGACGCCAGTCGCTTGGCTGAGACCGGGCCCCGGACCCGCCGCTCAGGCGCGCGCCTGCTCCGCCTGGGCGACACTCCGGTAGACCTCAACCGTCTGGAGTGCGATGGCCGGCCAGCCGAAGTGCTCGATCGCCCGGCGGCGACCCGCCGCCCCCATCGCCGCGGCGAGGTCCGGGTCGGCGATCAGGCGGTTGACGCGCGCCGCGAAGTCGGCGGCGTAGGCATCCGGGTCGACGGGCTCAAGCGAGCCGTCGCGCTGCTTCAGCGGGACGAGAAACCCCGTCTCGCCGTCGACGACCACCTCCACGATCCCGCCCGTGGCCGAGGCGACCACGGCCGCCTCGCAGGCCATCGCCTCCAGGTTGACGATCCCCAGCGGCTCGTAGATCGACGGACAGGCGAACACGGTGGCATGGCTGAGCAGCTGGATCACGTCGCTCTTGGGGAGCATCTGCTCCACCCAGATCACGCCGTCCCGGGTGGCCTGCAGATGGCGGACACCGGCGGCGACCTCGGCGCCGATCTCAGGCGTGTCCGGAGCGCCCGCGCACAGCACGAGCTGAGCTGACCGATCAAAGCCGGCGGCGGCCCGCAGCAGCAGCGGCACCCCCTTTTGGCGCGTGATCCGGCCGACGAACACCACGGAGGGACGGGCGGGGTCCACGCCCAGCCGTTCCAGCACGTCGGTGGCCGGATCCGGACGGTACTGGTCGGTGTCGATCCCGTTGTAGACGACGCTCACCCGGGCGGGATCGATCGCCGGATAGCTGGCCAGGATGTCGCGGCGCGAGCCCTCCGACACGGCGATGACCGCGTCCGCCCCCTCCAGCGCGGT
This sequence comes from Solirubrobacteraceae bacterium, assembly GCA_035702755.1. Taxonomy (GTDB): domain Bacteria; phylum Actinomycetota; class Thermoleophilia; order Solirubrobacterales; family Solirubrobacteraceae; genus Palsa-465. Next base: position 50,064 of record DASSZQ010000071.1, read on the forward strand.
CCGCTCGCAGAAGCTGGACAGCGCGTAGCCGCCCCCCAGCTGCTCGGCCTTCCACGGGCGCAGGGGCTCCAGCGAGTGGACGGTGGCCACGTGCGGGATCCCGTGCACCAGCTTGGCGAGATGGCCGGCGAACTGGGCGTACCAGGTGTGGCTGTGTACGACATCGGCGCCGGCCACCTCGGCGGCCATCAGCAGGTCGACCGACACCGCCTGGAGCGCCGCCAGGTGGGGCGCCCCGCCGGCGAGCGCCGACCACGGGCGGTGGGCGACGACCCCCGGCTCATCCCGCTCGGCGCCCCAGCAGTGGACGGTCAGGTCGACGTGGCCGCGCAGCTCGCGGGCCAGGTACTCGACGTGGACGCCGGCACCGCCGTAGACCTCCGGGGGGTACTCCCGCGTGAGCAGCGAGACCCGCACTCCTCACCCGTGCGCTGCGGCCCGCACCCGCGCGCCCTTGGGAATGACGACGACGCCGCCGTCGGACACCGTGTGGTGGCGGCGGTCCCGCTCTGAGTCGACGCCGATCTCGGCCCCGGGCTCGATGACGACGTCCTTGTCGATGATCGCGTTGCGCACGACCGCGCCCCGTCCGACGTCGACGCCTGAGAACAGCACCGACCCCTCCACGTCGGCGTAGTCGTGCACCCGGACCCGGGGTGACACGACCGAGCGGCGCACGACGCCGCCGGAGATGATGACCCCCTCGCAGACCATCGAGTCCAGGGCCTGCCCGGTGCGACCCTCGTCGGCGAACACGAACTTGGCCGGCGGCAGCGGATCGTGATGGGTGAGGATCGGCCACTCCATGTTGTAGAGGTTGAAGATGGGGTGCACGGAGATGAGGTCCATGTGGGCCTCGTAGAAGGCATCGAGCGTGCCGACGTCGCGCCAGTAGCCGCGGTCTCGCTCGGTGGTGCCCGGCACCTCGTTGCGGGTGAAGTCGTAGACGTGCGCCCGGCCGGACTGCACGAGCAGCGGGATGATGTTGCCGCCCATGTCATGGGAGGACTCGCGCGCCTGGGCGTCGAGCGTGACCACCTCGGTCAGCGTCTCGCAGGAGAAGACGTAGTTGCCCATCGAGGCGAAGACCTGATCCGGGGCGTCGGGCAGGCCCACGGCCTGCCGTGGCTTCTCGTGAAACGCGGTGATCGTCTGGCCGTCGGCCGCCGTTTCGATCACGCCGAACTGCGAGGCCTGCTCGATCGGCACCCGCAGGGCCGCGACCGTCACCGAGGCCCCGGAATCGATGTGCTGGCGCACCATCTGTGATGGGTCCATGCGGTAGATGTGATCGGCGCCGAAGACGATCACGTAGTCCGGACGCTCGTCGCGCAGCAGGTTGAGGTTCTGGTAGATGGCGTCCGCCGAGCCCTGAAACCAGTACGGGCCGCGGCGCATCTGAGCCGGCACCGGCGCCACGTAGTTGCCGAGCAGCGGCGACAGGCGCCAGGTCAGCGAGATGTGGCGGTCCAGCGAATGGCTCTTGTACTGGGTGAGCACCACGATCTTGCGATAGCCGGCGTTGACGAGATTCGACAGCGCGAAGTCGATGAGCCGGTAGTTGCCGCCGAACGGGACGGCGGGCTTGGCCCGGTCGAGCGTCAGCGGCGCCAACCGCTTGCCCTCGCCGCCGGCCAGGACGATCGCCAGAACGCTTTCGGTTGTCGTCATTCCCCCACCTCCATCACACCGTCAATCACACCATCGCACCCGGAGCGCTGACAAGGGCCGACGGCGAAATTTCGTGAGGCCAGCCCTTGACAAACCAACATAATCGGGGATATAACAACAGAAACCAACACCGGTCCACAGGCAAACGGAAACACACATGTATCAGGAAGAACGACATGCAGCGATCCTGGAGAGGGCCCGCAGCGAGGGACGGGTCGACGTCGCCGACCTCGCCGAGCACTTCGACGTGACCCAGGAGACGGTCCGCCGGGACCTGACGTCGCTGGAGCGCCACGGCCTGTTGCGGCGGGTGCATGGCGGCGCGATCCCCGTCGACCGGCTTGGCTTTGAGCCCAAGCTGGCTGAGCGGGACTCGGCCATGGCCGACGAGAAGGCGCGGATCGCGCGCGCCGCGCTCGCCGAGGTTCCGGCCGAGGGGGTCATCCTCCTCGATGCCGGCACCACCACCGCCCGCCTGGCCGAGCTCATCCCCGCCGAGCGCGAGCTGACGGTGGTGACAAACGCGCTGCCGATCGCCATGGCCCTCTCGGCGCGCCCCAGCGTCACCGTGCTCACCGTGGGGGGCCGGGTCCGCGGCCGCACGCTGGCGATGGTCGACCAGTGGGCACTGCGCGTCCTCAGCGAGACGCTCGTCGACGTCGCCTTTCTCGGCATGAACGGCGTGAGCGTCCAGCGCGGCCTCACCACCCCGGACGTCGGCGAGGCGGCGGTCAAGCGGGCGATGCTCCAGGCCGCCCGCCACGTCGTCGTGCTCGCCGATCACACCAAGATTGGCAATGACACCTTCGCCCGCGTCGGCGGCCTGGAGGAGGTCGACGTCCTCATCTCTGATGACGAGCTCGATCCCGCCGTGGCCATCGATCTGCAGGCGGCCGGGCCCCGGGTGGTGCTGGCATGATCGTCACCTTCACCGCCAACCCCAGCGTTGACCGCACCGCCGAGGTGGCCGAGCTGCGCCGGGGCGACGTCCTCCGCGCCCGCTCGGTTCGGGTCGACGGCGGCGGCAAGGGCGTCAACGTGACGCGCGCGCTGTCCGCCAACGGACACGCGGCCGCCGCCGTACTGCCCGCCGGGGGCGCCGAGGGCGCTCAGCTCCTCGCCCTGCTGGCCGACGAGCGCCTGGCGGTCCGCGCCGTCCCGGTCGCCGGCGCCATCCGCGCCAACGTCACCATCGTCGAGCCGGACGGCACGACGACCAAGATCAACGAGCCCGGCCCGCGGCTTGCGGACGGCGAGATCGCCGCCCTGACCGACACGCTGCTCGATGCCGCCGCCGGCGCGGAATGGGCGGTGCTGTCCGGCAGCCTGCCTCCGGGGGCGCCGAACGACCTGTACGCGTCGCTGACCCGGGCGCTTCATGCCCAGGGCGTCCGCGTGGCGGTCGACACCGAGGGTGACCTCGTGCGGCGCACCCTCGCCGCCGCGCCGGACCTCATCAAGCCCAACCGCTCCGAGCTCGGCGAGGCCGCCGGCGGCGCGGCCGTCCGCACCCTCAGCGAGGCGCTGGCGGCAATCGCGCAGCTGCGTCGCGCCGGCGCCCGCAGTGTGCTGGCCAGCCTCGGCGGCGACGGCGCGGTCCTCGTCGACTCAAGCGGTGTCCACCACGCCCATGCCGAGGTCGTCGCCCGCAGCACCGTCGGCGCCGGTGACGCCATGCTGGCCGGCTTTCTGGCCGCGGGCGGGGCGGGGCCGGACGCGCTCGCCGAGGCGGTCGCCTGGGGGGCGGCCGCCGTGACCCTGCCGGGCAGCCGGATGCCCACTCCCACCGACATCGACCGCAGCGCGGTCATGACCCAGTCACTGAACCCATTGGAGGTAACCGCATGAGCCCCATCATCACGCCGGAGCTCGTCGATCTGCAGTTGACGGCCGATGACCGGGGAGCGGTCACCCGCGCGCTGGCGCAGCGGCTGACGAGCGCCGGACGCGTCAGCGACCTCGACGGCTTCTTGGCCGATGTCGCCGCGCGCGAGGCCCAGATGCCGACCGGCCTGGAGGGCGGAATCGGCATCCCCCACGCCCGGTCGCGCCACGTCAGCGAGCCGTCGCTGGCCTTCGGACGCTCGACCGGCGGCGTCGACTTCGGCGCCGAGGACGGCCCCGCTCACCTCATCTTCCTGATCGCCGCTCCCGCCGAGGGCGACGCCGATCACATGACGATCCTGGCCGCGCTGGCTCGACGGCTGGTTCATGCCTCCTTCCGGGAGGCCCTATCCAACGCAACCGATCCGCAGGAGGCTGCGGAGCTCATCACCCGGGAGGTGAGCGGACGATGAAGCTGGTCGCCGTAACGTCCTGTCCGACGGGAATCGCCCACACATACATGGCCGCCGAGGCTCTTGAGCAGGCGGCCATCTCCGCCGGCCACGAGATCGCGGTCGAGACCCAGGGCGCCGCCGGCGCCACGCCGCTGGCCCCTGAGGTCATCGCCGGCGCCGACGCGGTGATCTTCGCCGCCGACGTGGAGGTGCGCGGCCGCGAGCGCTTCGCCGGCAAGCCGCTGGTTCAGGCCAGTGTCAAGGCGGGGATCAACCAGGCGGCGCAACTCGTCGCCCAGGCCCAGCAGCGCAGCGCCGAGGTGGCCGACGGGGCCGCCGCCACGGCATCCGAGGCGGTCGCCGCTGCGCCCTCCGGCGATGTCTTCGCCGCGCTGACGACGAAGGTGGAGTCCGGTGCCGGTGTGGGGGCTCGCCTGCGCCAATGGCTGATGACGGGTGTCAGCTACATGATTCCGTTCGTCGCCGCCGGCGGAATCCTGATCGCGCTGGCGTTCCTCATCGGCGGTGCCAGCGTGGCCACGAAGGTCAACGGCGGCACGTTCGGAGGCCACACCTACACGGCGATCACCGATCCGACGAAGATCCTCAGCCAGGTCGGCTTCGCTGGGGTCATGTTCTTCATCGGCTCCACGGCCTTCCAGATGCTGGTGCCGATCCTGTCCGGGTTCATCGCGTTCGCAATCGCCGACCGGCCCGGCCTGGTGCCGGGGATCGTCGCCGGCCTGCTGGCGACAGCGATCGGCGCCGGCTTCCTCGGCGGACTGCTCGGCGGCCTCATCGCCGGCGGCGTGACCTACGCGGTCCTGCAGGTGCGGGTGCCGCGGGCGCTCAGCGGCGTGATGCCGGTGGTCGTCATCCCGCTGGTCACGACGCTGATCGTCGGCACGATCATGATCGTCGCCCTCGGCCAGCCGATCGCCTCGGCTCAGCACGCCCTCACCGACTGGCTCAACGGTCTGAGCGGCGCCAACGGGATCCTGCTCGGCCTCCTGCTCGGCGCGATGATGGCCTTTGACATGGGCGGCCCGGTGAACAAGACCGCCTACACGTTCGCGTTGGCCAGCCTGGCCAGCGGCAACCTCAAGATCATGGCGGCGGTCATGGCCGCGGGGATGACCCCCCCGCTGGCGCTGGCGCTGGCCTCGGTCCTGCGCCCGCGGCTGTTCACCCCGGCGGAGCGCAAGGCGGGCGAGGCCGCATGGCTGCTGGGCCTGTCGTTCATCACCGAAGGGGCAATCCCGTTCGCCGCGGCCGATCCGCTGCGCGTGATCCCCTCGCTGATGACCGGAAGCGCCGTCACCGGAGCCCTGTCGTTCGCCTTCGGCGCAACCTCCCGCGCACCTCACGGCGGCATCTGGGTGGTGGGGCTGATCGGCCGCCCCGCCCTGTACCTGGTGGCGATCGCCGCCGGCGTGCTCGTCAGCGCGACGCTGGTGATCGTGCTCAAGACCGTGCGGGGCAACGTGCCGGTGGCCGAGGAGCCGCGCGAGCAGGCCCAGGTCTCCCGGGGCGCGGTCATCGCCGCCTGACGCCCACATCCACAGCCCGCAAACCCCCCAAACGCTCAAGTAATCCAGAGGAGAGACACCGATGAGTGAACGCACCGTCACCGTGGGCTCCCGGGTGGGCCTTCACGCCCGCCCGGCCAGCCTGTTCGTCCAGGCGGCCGGCCGCCAGCCGGTGGCCGTCAAGATCGCCAAGCCGGGAGCGGACCCGGTTGATGCCCGCAGCATCCTGCTCGTGCTCGGACTCGATGTCCGCGGCGGCCAGGAGGTGGTGCTGTCGGCCGAGGGCGAGGGCGCCGAGCAGGCGCTCGATGAGCTGACCGCGCTGCTGGCCACCGACCTCGACGCTGAGGCGGCGTGACATGGGACGCTGGCTGCATGGACTGGGCGTGAGCTCCGGCGAGGCGGCCGGGCCGGTGGCACGGCTCGCCTCGCCCCCGGCGCTCCCGGACACCGACGCCGCCGTCGGTGACGCGGCCGCCGAGGCCGCGCGGGCCGCCGAGGCGCTGGACGCGGTGGCCCGGGAACTGGAGGCCCGCGCCGCCACGGCCGGTGGGGCGGCTCGCGACGTGCTCACCGCCCAGGCGATGATGGCGCGTGATCCGGTGCTGCTCGACGGCGTCCGGGCCCGCGTCTCGGAGGGCCGCGACGGAGCCCACGCCGTCGACGGCGCCATCGACGAGCACCGCCGGGCGCTGGAGGCCATCGGCGGCTACCTGGGGGAGCGGGCCGCCGACCTGCAGGACCTCCGCGACCGCGCGGTGGCCGACCTGCTCGGCCTCCCCATGCCGGGCATTCCGGACCCGGGGCATCCGTTCGTGCTCGTCGCGCCCGATCTCGCCCCCGCCGATACGGCGACGCTTGACCCGGAGACGGTGCTGGCCATCGTCACCGAGCACGGTGGCCCCACCGGCCACACCGCGATCCTGGCCAAGCAGCTGGGGATCCCCGCGGTCACCGCCTGCCCGGAGGCCGCCGGACTGAGCGACGGGCAGCCGGTCCTCGTCGACGGCGACCACGGCGAGGTGATCGCCGATCCCAGCCCGGAGGAGGTCGCCGAATCCCAGCGGCGTAGCGCCGCGCGGGCGGCACGGCGGGCGACCAGCACCGGCCCGGGCCTCACCGCCGACGGCCACGCCGTGCCGCTGCTGGTCAACATCGGCGGCCCGGCGGACGTGGCCGCCGCCACCCGCCACGGCGCCGAGGGCGTCGGCCTGCTGCGGACCGAGTTC
>DASSZQ010000101.1:0-33879 GCA_035702755.1 Solirubrobacteraceae bacterium
ATTAGTTGATCCCACAACCACCTGCTACCCTCAGACCCATGGAACTTGGACTTGCCACCTTTGCCGACCTCTCCTCCGGCGTCACCCCGCAGCAGCGGATGCGCGACCTGCTGGAGGAGGCCGAGCTGGCCGAGCAGGTGGGGCTGGACGTGTTCGCCATCGGCGAGCATCACCGCCCGGACTTCCTGGTCTCCTCCCCGGCGGTCGCCCTGGCGGCGATCGCGGCGCGGACGGAGCGGATCCGGCTCTCCAGCGCCGTGACGGTGCTGAGCTCGGACGACCCGGTGCGGATCTTTCAGCAGTTCGCCGAGCTTGACCTCATCTCCGGCGGGCGGGCGGAGATCATGGCCGGCCGCGGCTCGTTCACCGAGTCGTTCCCGCTGTTCGGCTATGACCTTGACGACTACGACGAGCTGTTCGCCTCCAAGCTGGAGCTGCTGTTGAAGATCCGGGAATCCGAGCGCGTGTCGTGGTCCGGCCGGCTGCGCGCGCCGCTGACCGATGTCGGCGTCTACCCGCGCCCGGTGCAGGACCCGCTGCCGGTGTGGATCGCCGTCGGCGGCACCCCGCAGTCGGTGGTGCGCGCCGGCGGCCTCGGCCTGCCCCTGACCGTGGCGATCATCGGCGGACAGCCGGAGCGGTTCGCACCGCTCGTCGACCTGTACCGGCAGGCCGCCCGCCAGGCGGGCCACGACGCCGCGGCGCTGCCGCTGGCGATCAATACGCACGCGTTCGTCGGCGAGACCTCGCAGGCCGCCGACGCGGCGTTCGCCCACCCCTACCTGGCGATGATGAACCGCATCGGCCGCGAGCGCGGGTGGCCACCCGCCGGGCGCGACCAGTACGACGCGCTGCGGTCGCCACGTGGCGCGGTCGCCGCCGGCTCGCCGGAGCAGGTGATCGAGAAGATCCTGTTTGAGCACGAGCTGTTCGGCCACACGCGGTACCTCGCCCAGATGAGCGTGGGGGCCGTCGCCCACCGAGACGTCCTGCGCTCGATCGAGTTGTTCGGCACCGTTGTCGCCCCCGCGGTCCGCACCGAGGTGGCACGGCGCGCCGGCGACCGGGCGCCGGTCACCGCTGGGTGAGCTGCTCGTAGAGCTCCAACGTCCGCCGGCCTGATTCCTCCCAGGAGTACGGGCCCCGCGCCGCCGCCAGCGCCGCCGCTCCCAGCTGCTCCCGGGCCGCGGGATCGGCAACGAGCTCGCTGAGCGCCGCGGCCAGCGCGTCGGCGTCACCGGGCGCCACCAGGCGGACGGCTCCCATCGCCCCCAGCTCCGGGAAGCCGCCGATAGCGCTGACGACCGCCGGCTTGCCCAGCGCCAGCGCGCTCGCCAGCACGCCGGACTGGTCGAAGCGCTCGGTCCGGGCATACGGAAGTACGAGCACGTCGGCTCGCTCCATCAGCGCCGCCAGCTCGCCGTCGCTCACGTACCGGGGCACCCAGCGCACCGAGGGCGTGCTCAGCTCGCGCAGAGGGGCGAGCGGCATCATCGGACGTCCCGCGATCCACAGCTGAGCGCCGCTCACGCCCTTCCAGGCGCGCAGGAGGGTGTCCAGGCCCTTGTAGGGACGCAGCAGCCCGGCGAACAGCACCACCGGTCCCGCGGCCCCGCCGGGCGCCGACTCCCCGCCGTCCCCGCCGCCCGGCGCCAGCTCCGGCGGCAGCGGCGCCCGCGGCGCGACCGCGACGTGCTCAAAGGCGCCGTGGCGGATGACGTGCACCTTGGCGGGATCGACGCCCAGGGTGTCGACGAGCTGCCGCCGCCCGTAGTCGGAGTGGACGACGACGGCGTCGACGCGCGCAAACAGGCGGCGCTGAGCGCTCACCTGGCCGGGGCGGGGCTCGCGCGGGAGCAGGTCATGCGCGGTGAGCACCAGCGGCCGCCGCGGGAGCAGGTGGATATCGATCACCGGGACGGTCAGCCACTGGATGTGCACCACGTCGGCGCGGGCGGCGTGGCGCCGGACGCGCAGCATGTCCGGCACGTGCGCGGCGAGCTTGGCCGCCCGCCGCAGGCGCGATCCCGGAGCGCCGACCAGGCGGGTGTAGAACAGCTCGCTGACCGCGTATCCCGCCGGTGCCGGAACCTCCCCGTACGGGAAGCGGCTGGTGACGAGCTCCACGTCGGCCCCGGCGCGGCCCAGCGCAGCGCACAGCGCATGGTCATACGGCGGCGTGAACGCGGACGGGTCGACGACCTGGACGCGCATCAGCCGTCAAGCGAGCGGCCGGCGAGGCGAGCGAGCCGGGCGGCGACCGCCCGGGCCTCGCTGCCACCGATGGGAAGCACCCGCGATGCGTCATCGCGCGCCAGGCGGGCCACGGCGGGCGCCAGCGCGGCAAGTCCGGGGGGCACGGACCCGCGGGCGGGCGCCGGGCGCACCAGCACGTCGCGCAGGCAGCGCAGCGGGTGGCGCACCATCAGCCGGGCGAGCGCGCCAACCCGCTGGGCCGCGCCGTCGTCCTCGCGATAGTCGATGTGCAGCCGGCGGGCCGCCTCCCATTGCACGGCCTCAGGACGCGCCGCCGCCTCGACCCGGGCGCCGTCCAGGGTCAGCGCATACTCAGCGAGCGGATCGCCGCGGCTGGGGAAGCGGTCGGCGACGAGGACGACACGGGCCGCGGCGCGGGCGTCCGTCCGCGGGCGGTTGGAGAGGGCGAACCCGGCCAGCTCCTCGACGCCGAGCATCGCGTCGAGCGCCAGGAACCCGCCGCGCTGTAACCGGCTGTGAACGGAGCCCGGTGCGGGCGACCGCCCATCCCCCGGCGACCCCGCCCCGGCGCTCGGATCGCCCACCGGTCCGCCTCCCGGCCGAGCCGGAGCCAGGTCGCGACCACGGCGGTGGACCACCCGGCCGGCGGCGCGGACGAGCGCCGGCTCCGGCGCAAACCCGTCATAGCGGCGGCTCAGCCAGGCGCGGCCCGCCGCGTAGCCGCGCCATTGCCGGCGCAGCGCGCGCACCGAGGTGCGATAGCTGTGCTCGACGCGCGCCTGCGGACGCGGCGCCAGGCGCCAGCCGGCGCGCTGCAGGCGCCAGCTGAAGTCGGTGTCCTCGGCGGCGCGCACCCCCTCGTAGAAGCCGCCGACGGCCTCAAACGCTGCCCGGCGCACGAGCAGGTTGGCCGCCACGGCGCGCGGCATGTAGCCGTGGGCGAGGTGGGCATCCTGGTTGAGGAAGCTCCGGGCGGCACCGTAGCGCGCGGCGAAGCTGACTGCCCCGGGCGCCGGGTCAACGGCGCCGGCCAGCGCGCCGACATCGCCGGCCGCGGGCTCGGCGAAGAAGCGGTCAAGCAGGTCGGCGGGGGCGCGGCAGTCGGCGTCAAGGAACAGGATCCACTCCCCGTGGGCGTGCTCGGCGCCGACGTTGCGGGCGTGGGCCGGCGAGTGCTCACCGTCGACCGAGACGACAGCGATCCCCGGCGCATCCGGCAGCGCGGTGGCCGAGTTGTTGGCCAGGATGCGCTCGTCTCCGGGCCTCACCTCAAGCGCGGCGAGGGCCGACAACGCCACCTCGCCCTCGGCCCGGGTGCCGGCGAACGGCATCACCACGCTGACGGCCGGGCGGCTCATGCGGAGTTGCGCACCGGCCGGGGGACCGCGCGCCGGGCGCGGCTGACGAGATCGCGCGCCTGGCGAAGCTCGGCACCATGAGCAAAGCCGGTGATGAGCAGAGCCGGCCCAATTGCCACAAACACGACGGCGCGCGTGACGAAGCCGACGACTCCGGATGTCGGCAGAAGCAGATCGCCGGCGGCGGCCAGCCCGCCCACGACGACGACGAGGTGAGCCAGCCGCCGCCACTCAAAGTGCACCGCGAACGCGTGGCGGGTGAGCAGGTGCATGACCGTCAGCATCACGACGTAGGCGCCGCACAGGGCGATCCCGGCGCCCGCCAGGCCCCAGACGGGGACGAGGACCACCAGCAGCACGACGTTGGCCCCCAGGCCGATGATCGAGGCCGGGAAGTTGCGCGTCGTCACCTTGGCCCGGCCGGCGACGACCAGGAACACCACCCACAGCCCGTACATCGCCCAGCCCAGCGCCACCCACGGCAGCGCCCGGTAGGCCTCGAAGTACCGGGGCGCCGCGAGCAGGCGCAGCACCCAGCGTCCCTCCAGGGCGAGCCCGGCGACGACCCAGCCGGAGACGAGCAGGTAGTAGGTGGTCACCAGGCCGTACAGCCGGGCCGCCTCGGCATCGTCGGAAACCGAGTACGCAAGCGGTGGCCAGGCGTATTGGAACGCACGCACTATGAACGCGACGGCACCCGCGAGCTTGATCGCGATCGAGTACAGGCCCGCCTGTCCGGGACTGCGGGTGTGGAAGATGTAGTAGCGGTCGACAATGCTCAGCGCGTACACGGAGGCCTCGGCCGGGACCGTGGGCAGGCCGAAGCGCAGGAGCACCGCCATCTGCTCGGCCTGGGCGCGGCGCGGCCGCAGGCGATGACGCATCGTGTACCAGAGCACCAGCAGCACCACCGTCGACGCTCCATAGTTGCCCAGCAGCAGCCCTCGCGCGCCCTGACCCAGGCCCACCACAAGCACCACCGAGGCGCCGATCGTCAGCAGCACGTTGCCCAGCGACGCCAGGGCGTATGTCTTGAGGCGCTCGTCGACGCGCAGCAGGCCGTAGGCGAGTTCCAGGTTGGTGAAGGCCCACAGTCCGAGCACCGCAATCCGCAGCGTCGTCACGTCGCGATAGCCGAGCACCACGCGGCTGACCGGTCCCGCAAACACCGCCAGCACGATCGAGACGGCGGTGGTGATGATGAGCAGAAAGCCCACCGCGCGCTGCGCGAGCGCGTCCCGCCGGGCCGGGTCCTCGTCAACGAAGTAGTAGCGCAGGAACGCCTCGATCATGCCGAAGCGCACGACGATGCTGACGAAGATGACGCCGTTGGCGAGCAGTTCGACGACGCCGTAGCCCGCCGGCGCGATGTACCGCGTGTACACCGGGAGCAGCAGGACGGCGATGAACTTGGAGACGACGTCGGCCACCTGATAGGCGGCCAGCGACGACACGAGGCGCTTCAGATACGTGCCCACGGCGGCTAACGGTATTGATCGACCGTGGCGCCGCCTAGCGCACCGTCACGACCGCCTGCGGCGCAGCCGTCGCCGTGAGCGGTGACTGAACCCGGTTGCAGGTCCGGTCATGCGCCAGCAGCAGGCCGATCAGGTAGCGCCCGGGGGGCGCGGCCCGGCCGCCGGTCAGCGTGCCGTTCCACAGGCTGGTGCCGGACACCTTGGTCGCGGCGTAGCTCTTGACCAGCCGGGCCGCGCCGGAGGCGCTGATGCGCAGGATGAGCACCCGCGGCCGCAGTCCCTGGTTGCCGGTGAAGTTGATGGCGACGGTCGCATGCCCGGGCGCGGTGACGACCCGCGGCGATACACCGGTCACGACGAGCGCCGGCGGGCGGGTCTGCACCGTGACCGGCTCGACGGCACCGGTGTTCTGGTTGGAGATGAGCAGCGACCGGTTCTGGCGCACGAGCGAGACGCGGATGTCATAGGCACCGTCGGGGGCGATGGAGCCGTCGTCCTCCCGCCCGTTCCAGACGAACAGTCGCCGCTTCTTGAGCGCCATGTATCGACCGGAGCCGGGCAGGGTGCGGATCACCCGCCCGTCCCGGGAGACGATGGTGACGTCGACGACGTCGGGGCGGTTGAGGAGGTAGAAGGAGACCTGCGTCCGCTTGTAGCTGACCGGGACCTTCACGCCCTTGGGGTTGCGCAGCAGGCACGTGCCGCCGTTGACCGGGTTGATCGTGCCGGGCACGGGCGCCGGATAGCCGGTGATCAGCGGCGTCGTCACCTTCAGGTGCTGGCTGAGGAAGAACGCCCCCACGGTGGCAGCGCCCAGGACGACGAACGTCGCCACCGGCAGCCGGGTCACAGCGGGACCACCGCCACGTTCGGTACCTCGAAGGTGTGAAATGCGTCCAGGCCGCGCGGATCGCGCGCGCAGAGCATCACGCGGATGCTGCCGCCGTGGCAGACGACGAGCGCCGGCAGCGGCCCGGCGGCATGGATGTCGCGGAGGGCCGCCTGGACGCGCTCCTGCTGCTGACGCAGGGACTCGCCGCCGGGGAACTGAAACTCGGCGCCGCCGCGCCGCCAGGCGGCGTAGCGCTCCGGTTCGGATCGCTCGATGTCGATCATGAGGTGCCCCTCCCAGCGGCCGCGGCAGCCCTCGCGCAGGCGCGCGTCCAGCGTGGGCGTCAGCCCGATGCGCTCGCCCACGATCTCGGCGGTCTCGCGGGCCCGGCTGAGATCCGATGACCACAGGGATGCCACACCGTCGCCGGCGATCTTCTCGGCCAGCTCATGTGCCTGGCGGCGGCCGGTGGCGTTCAGCGGCGTGTCCTGGAACCCCTGGAAGCGATACGGCGCGACGTTGTCGTCGGTCTCGCCGTGGCGGGCGAGCAGGATGCCGCCGAGGTCCATGGTCACGGGGCGGGCCAGACGGCCCGCTGGTCAGTCATGAAGGTCGGCGACTGCCGTATCCGAGCGCAGCCCCAGGCGCACCGTCTCCAGGGAGAGGACGTCCTCCGGGGTGATGTTCCCCAGGTTGACGTCCGGTCCCAGGCGGCGCACGAACCACACCTGCTGGTCCTTGCGCGGCGCCTCGAACAGGATCCGCTCGGACGGGACGGCGTGGACGATCTCGTCGATGAGCCCCATCCGGACCTCGCCGTCGTGGCGGAAGATCCCCACGCTCCCGCTCTCCCGCGCCTCGGCGATCACCTTCCAGGCGCCCGCCTCCAACTCGCTCTGGATCTGCTCGACCCACCGGAACGGAGCCATGATCCGGGTGTCGTCCTTGGAGCCGACCTCCGAGAGGACGGTGAAGTCCTGGGCCAGCCGGCGGATGAGGTCGAGCTTGCGGTCGTGCTCGAGGTTGATCGTCCCGTCGGAGACCTCGATGTGGTCCAGACCGAGTTCCTGCAGCCAGGCGACGAGCCGGTCCAGCCGGTTCTGGGCGATGGCCAGTTCGGTGAGCGTGCCGCCCAGCATCACCGGGATCCCGTGCGTGCGGTAGCGGTCCAGCTTCTCCTGAAGGTTGCCCGTGGCGACGGCCGTCCCCCACCCCAGCTTGACGAAGTCGACGTACTCGCCGGCCACCTCCATCAGGCCGTCGATCTCGCCCACCGAGAGGCCGCGGTCAAGGACGTGGGTCAGACCCTCCGTGCGGGGCTTGGCGCTGCGCTGGGGAAGCTCAAGTAGATCGTTCATGACTGCCGTGGATGCGAGGGTAGCGGCGCGGACGGGGCCGGCGCCGCCAAGTCGTCAGCCGGTTGACGCGGCTGTCGCCGTGCCCGTGGCCGCGCCCGTCGAGGTGCCGGCCGACGAGCCGGACGCAAGCGAGGCCAGGTCCGAACCCACCGTCACGACCACCTCGGCCGGGCAGGTGGCGCCCCCACCGCACGCGGCCGTCCGGTCGCTCTGGGCCACCCCCTGCACCGAGGCCGAGCCGAGGTTGAGCGACTTGGCGACGGCCAGGGCATCCGCGCGGTAACTCGGTTGCGTATAGCCAACGGTGGTCGTCGTCAGCGTCTGGGTCGGCGCGTTCGCCGCCGTGCCCTTCCGGTAGCCGGCGCCGGTCAGCTTGGACATGACGTCGGCGGCCAGATGGTAGGTCGATGTGCCGTTGAGGACGGCCACGGTCACCTTGGACGGGACAACCCGGGTCGCGCTCGCATGGCGGGTGCGCCGGGACGCGCCCGCAGTCGCCGAGCGGGCGGACGAGGCGTTGGAGTGCGCCGCGGTACCCCCGCCCCCGCCGCCGACGATGACGACCAGGGCGACGATCACGACCACCACCACGACGGCGACGGCCATCATTCCGAACCGGGTCAGCCGTCGGCGGCCCGGCGGAACCGGGTCGCGAAACGTCGGCGGAGCCGCCGGGCGGCCCGGAGGCGAGCCGGGCGCGCGGCCGCCGGGACCGGAATCGCCGTCGCCATCGCCGCCGCGGCGCGGCAGAGCGCGCTCGCCGCCGGCCGGCGGAGGGGCGGCCACAGCGGTCGCCGCCCCCGTGGTCGCCGCGACTGGGCTCGTCGCCCCCGTGGTCGCCGGCATCGGCGCGGCGACTACCGGCGCCCGCGCAACCCCGTTGGCCCCGCCGGCCGCCGTCGACGGTGGCGGTCCCGTGGGCTCAGGCTCGGCGGCGGGAACCGGCTCGCTGTCGACATGGCCGTTCTTGAGCGAGCGGATGGAGATCTCGTCGGCGGCGCCGAGGGGGACAAGCCGCGTGGCGGAGCTGAGCGCCGGCGCAGCCACGCCGGCCGGAGCCACCGGAATTGTGGCCATCGCCCCCGCCGCGGCAGGCGCGGGGGTGGGCACCGCTCGCGACGCCGCGGGCGCGGCCGCCGCCGCCACGGCCGGAGCCGGACGGCCGGCAGCGCGGGCCGCCGCCGGAGCGGGCGCCACCGCCGGCGCGTTCGCCGGCTGCGCCGCGGGGCGGCGCGCCAGCTGGTCGACATAGGCCGCGAGCTGGTGCAGCTGCTCCTCGGCCTCGTCGGCCCGCCGGCGCAGCATCGCCGTCTCGCGGGCCTGGGAGAAGAACAGGAGCACGAGGATGGCAAGACCGACGATCGCAGCGAAGCCGACATCGGCCCCGGCCGAGGAAACGAGGTGGCTTACCGAAAGGGCAAAGGGAATCGTCGCCATGGTCAGCGCGCAGTCTAAGGGGCCAGGGTGGCGCCATCGCCGGACGCCAGCGTGACGCGAGCTCCAGAAAGCTCGGACACGGTCTTCGCCAACGCGGCCGCGTCACCTTCGAGGACCAGGAGGTTAATCTCGGCAAACGTGCTCTCGACCCAGCCCGGATCGAGCCGCTCGTGGCTGGCGCGCTGGATCCGCTGGGCCGGGGTCGGCTGGGGATGCTCGTGGGGACCGAACAGCTCCTCGTGGAACTTCTCGCCCGGCCGGGCCCCGACGATCTCCACCGCGATATCGCGCTCCGGTTCCAGCCCGGACAGGCGGATCATCGTCTCGGCCAGGTCGAGGATCCGGATCGGCTCCCCCATCTCCAGCACAAAGATCTCACCGCTCGGCTCCTCCAGCGAGCCGGCGCGAATGATGAGCTGCACGGCCTCCGGGATCGTCATGAAGTAGCGGGTCATGCGCTCGTCGGTGACCGTCACCGGGCCGCCGGCGGCGATCTGGCGGCGGAAGATGGGAACCACCGATCCAGAGGACCCCAGCACGTTGCCGAACCGAACCGTCGCGTAGCGCGTGCGCGGATACCGGGTCGACTCGGCCTCCACCGCCCACTCGGCCAGCGCCTTGGAGGCGCCCATCACGGTCGCCGGGTTGACGGCCTTGTCGGTCGAGACGAGCACGAAGGTGTGCACGCCCATCTGCCCGGCGATCTTCGCCACCAGGCGGGTGGCCAGCGCGTTGTTGCGGACGGCCTCAACCGGGTTGTCCTCCATCATCGCCACGTGCTTGTAGGCGGCGGCGTGGAACACGATCGCCGGGCGGTACTGCGCAAACACCTCGCGCATCCGCTCCTCCTCCTTGCAGTCGGCAAGAACGGGGACGGCGGTGCGCACATGGCGGTCCTCCTCAAGCTCGCGCCGGATCTCAAACAGGTTGTCCTCGGCGTGGTCGACGAGCACGAGCTGGCGGGGGCCGACGCGGGCGATCTGCCGGCACAGCTCGGATCCGATGGAGCCGCCGGCGCCGGTCACCAGCACGATCTGGCCGGCCAGATACGCGCCCACGCGGGCGAGCTCCTCGCGGACGGGGTCGCGCCCCAGCATGTCCTCGACGCGGACCTCGCGCAGCTGACGGGTGACGCGCAGCTGGCCGGAGCCGTCGCGGAGCAGCTCGAACACGGTCGGCGTGGTGCGCACCGGAATGCCGCGGCGCCGGCAGGCGGTGACGACGCGGGCGCGCAGCGTGCCGGGCGCCGAGGGAATCGCGATCACAACCTCGTCCGGCTCGACCTCATCGAGCACACGGGCGAGATCGGCGTCCGAGGTGGTGCCGAGCACCTTGAGCCCGTGCTCGTCCTTGATCCCCACCTTGCGCGGATCGTCATCGAGGAAGCCGACCGGGCGCAGGCCGAGCTGCGGGTTGCGCATGAGCTCGCGGACGACGAGCCGACCGCCGTCGCCGCCGCCGACGATGAGCACCTCGCGCGCGGCCTTGCTGACGGCGATGGTGCGGATCCGCCCCTCGCCGAGCAGCTGCACGGCGAACCGGGCGCCGACCAGAAAGGCCAGCGTCAGCAGGAAGAACAGCATGATCACGCTGGCCGGCGGCATCACCCCGGCGCGGGGCGCCGGCAGTCCTTTGTAGATGGGCGGCCCCACGATGTGGCCGTCCTCACGGTGGTGCTGCACGACGGTGCGCACGCCGTTGGCGACCACGGGGTGCAGCAGCGCGATCAGCCCAACGATCACAACCGTGCCGACGAACGCCGCCTTGAGCACGGCCTCGTAGTCACGGCGGCCGATGAACCGCCACAGCCGCTGGTACTGCCCGAACGCGCCCAGCGACACGAGCATCACGACGACCGCGCCGGCGAGCGTCGCCCACAGGAGGCTGACGTAGCGCTCGTCGCCGGCGCTGAAGCCGCCGGCAAAGCGCAACCAGAAGGCAAGGAAATATGCGAGCGCGACCAGAAGGCCGTCCGCCAGCAACTGGGGAAGCGCGTGGCGGTGGACGGGAAAGGCCGCGGATCTGATCCGTCGGCGCATGCGCCGCTGGATTCTAGTGACGCTTATGTTTGCCGCAGCTAAGGACCGGGAGGGCGCGGCTACTTGTAGATGAGCACGCCGCGGGGATGGTGGGCCGTCGGCACGTACAGCGACTTCAGCGACGCGCACCCGGCGACCGTGGCGTTCTGGGGACGCAGCGGCTGGATCGCCCAGCCGTTGGGCAGCTCGATGAAGTAGACGACCGGGTTGTGGCGCTTGAGCACCTTCTGCGGCTGATAGGCGATCTGCCCGGTGTTCAGGCCGGTGTACCAGCCGGCCACCGAGACGTACTCGACGTTGAGCAGCGGCCCCCCACAGCTCTCGATGCGCTTGACGCCGAGGGTGTGGATGGCGGCGCCGAGCTGCTGGATGCGCCACGTGCGGTTGCGCTGGCCGACGATGTCCTTGTGCTCGCGCGCGCCCAGCGTGTGGGCGTGCGGAATGCACACGGCGATGAAGGCCGCGGCGACGGGGATGCCCGCCCAGCGCGGCAGCCGCGGATGCCAATGCGAGGCGTCGATCAGCAGCCAGCCGGTGGCGATGCCGGCGAGCACCCCGGTGAGGCCGGCGGGCTCGAACAGGTAGCGCTGAACGCCCGGGAAGCCGTGCAGCACGAACGCCACCTCGGTGATCACCCAGATGACCACCATCCCGGCCATGGCCACCACCGTCCAGTTGCGCCGCACAAAGGCGAGGACGGTGGCGACGACCGCCATGATCTCGACCGGCAGGTAGAGCAGGTGGTAGAAGCGGGCGAGGGTGCCGACGATCTTGTTGTTGTGCAGCTCGCGCGGCGATTTGAGCGCCAGCTGGCCCGCGACATCCGGCTTGCCGTTGGTGATCTCCGGAACGCCGAACCAGAAGAACACGGTCACCAGCGCGCCCGCCACCACCATCCAGCGCATGTCCGGCTTCTTTTTGAGGATCCACAGCCCGTAGATGGCCAGATACACCCACACCTCCGGGCGGCCCAGACCGGCGTAGACGGCCAGCCAGAACGCCCATCCCAGCCGGCCGATCAAGAACATGTCGATCGCGGCCAGGCAGACGGTGACGATCATCGGGTCTGACTGGGCGCTGAGCGTGTAGTGGAAGATGCTCATCGAGCCCGGCAGGGCGAGGCTGCCGTCCTGGATGCCGAGCACGGCGGCGCCGCCGACGATCGCGGCGATGACCGGCGGCCACCACGGGCCGCCCTCGCGGGCGGTCAGCCGATAGGCGATGCGCCCGCCGAACACCGCCCCGGCCAGGGACACGGCGACCGAGGTGACCATCCACAGGTGCAACGCAAAGTGGCCGAACAGCGCGTAGAAGACGTTGGGGATGTAGCTGAACGGCTTCCAGGACGGGGCGCCGCCGAGGTTGAGGCTGGCGTGCCAGGTCTGATGGCCCCAGATCAGCCACCCGTACGGGTCATAGCCGGGACGCGTGTTCGCCCAGGCGAGCAGGATCTCGGAGACGGCGATGACCAGCAGCGCCACCAGCCACCAGACGTAGCGGCGCAGCAGCGACGTGGCGCGGCCACGCGGCTGGCGGTCTCCCGCGCCGCGTCGCCCCTCGCGGCCGAGGGTCTGTGGTTTCTCTAGCGTGGTGTCAGACACGAGGCGCCAGGGACGGTACCAGTCAAGTGTTAGTGCATCCTTCAGACGCGATGAGCGGTCTTACATGCGGCTGAGGTCCGTCCGCCGCGCCGGGGTGCAGAGCAGATCGGTCAGCAGCGCCGGGTCGCGCCGCACCCGCCGGACTCCGTCCCCGACGGCGTCGCGCTGCTCGCGCTTGACCAGCCGGACCTGGTCGGCGCTCTCCAGGCGCGCCAGGCGCCCCTCCTCCATGAGGCGCTCGTCGACCGCGCCGAGCCGCCCCTCAAACACGGTGAACACGGGGGTTCCCAGGGCCACCGCCTCGCGGTTCATGGTTCCGCCGGCGGAGACGACGAGGTCGGCGTGGGCGATCAGCGACTGGGCGTCGATCGCGCGCTCCGGGAGGATGAAGCCGCCGGCGCGGCGCAGTTCGGCGCGCTGCTCCGGGGTGCGCGGGAGCACGACCGACTGGGTCCCGCGCAGGCGCTGCAGGACCTGGGCGAACAGGTCGTTCTCAAAGCGGTGATACAGCGAGACGGCCGGCGGCGTGCGGATGACGGCGATCGGCGCGGCCGCGTCGAGGCCGAGGTCGCCCAGAACCCCCGGATCGGGCTCGAAGTCGGCCAGGTAGTACTCCTCCTTGAGGCCCGCGTAGCGGCGCAGCTTGCCCCGCGCGCCGTACCGGTACAGGCGCTCCGGGGGGATGACGTCCGGAACGACGACGGACTGGGCCAGCCGGCAGTTGACCGAGTGCTGGACCGTCGCCCATTCGTAGTCGAAGGTCGTCGAGCACGGGATCCGCAGCACCGCGGCGGCCACGGTGATGTCGTTGGAGCCGTGGCCGATGGCCAGGTCAAAGCCCCGGCGGGCCGCCCACCGGGTCAGCTGCGCTGACCGCGCCGCCAGGCCGCGCCCCTTGTCGACCAGCCCGGCGCCGCGATGGCGGCCGATTGCCGTGTGGGCGATGCCGAACCGGTCGCAGAGCGCCAGCGTCTGGGCGAAGTCACGGGCGGTGACCCGCACGTCGTGGCCCTCGGCCCGCAGGCGCTCGATGACCGGGCGCAGCACGAGCACGTGGGGTGAGTTGGTCAGGTCGACCCAGATGCGCATGGGGCGGTTGGCGCGGTCACACCGCGCCCGCGATGGCACCGACGACCTCCCGCGCCTGCGCGGCGCCGAACACCGGGCTGATCGGCAGCGCGATGTTCTCGGCCGCCAGCGCGTCGGTGACCGGAAGCTCCCCGCCGTCCCGGACGTAGGGCGCCATCGCCGGCTGGCGGTGCAGCGGCCGGCGGTAATAGCCCCGCGCTGAGATCCCCGCGTCCGCCAGGGCGCCGAGCAACTCGTCGGCCCGGGGGTGGGTGACGACGTACAGGTGCCAGGCGGGGTCGATGCCGGCGGGCACAACGGGCAGACCCACGTGGGCGCCGAGCCCCGCTTCGGCGTAGGCGGCGGCGCCCGCCCGGCGGCCGTCGCACCACCCGTCGAGCTCCGGGAGCAGGACGCGCAGCACCGCCGCCTGCATCTCGTCAAGGCGGGAGTTGTAGCCGACGTGGTCAAACGTCTGCTTGTCGTGAGAGCCGTGGAAGCGAAGCGCCCGGGCCAGCTCGGCGACACCGTCGTCGTCGGTGGCGATCGCCCCTCCGTCGCCGAATGCGCCGAGGTTCTTGGAGGGATAGAACGAGAACGTGGCCGCGGTGCCAAGCGAGCCGGCCATGCGGCCGCCGAGCCGGGCCCCCGCCGCCTGGGCGGCGTCCTCAAGGACCGGCAGCCCCAGCTCGCGCAGTTCCGGCACCGGTGCCGGCAGGCCGAACAGGTCGACGGCGACGATCGCCTTGCAGCGCGGCGTGAGCACCGCCCGCACCGTCTCGACGGTGATGTTGCGGGTGTCTGAGTCGACGTCGCAGAACACGGGCGTGGCGCCGAACTCGGCGACGGCCTCGGCGGTCGCGTAGAAGGTGAGCGAGGGAACCACCACCTCGTCGCCGCGGCCCACGCCCAGCGCCCGCAGCGCGATGGTGATGGCGTCGGTTCCGTTGGCGACGCCGATGACATGGCGGACCCCCAGATAGGCGGCGAACTCCTGCTCAAACGCCTGCACCTCGGGCCCCAGGATGAACCGGCCCTGGGCCACGACCTCGGCGAGGCGCTCCACGATCAGGGGCTTCAGCGCCGCCAGCGGGGTCTCGGTGTCGAACAGGGGGACGCTCATCTCGGCCACCCTAGCTTGTCGGTCTGGGCGGCGAACCTCGTCGCAGGGCAGGGAGCGCCGGAGGTTTGATCAACCATCAGCCGCGGCCATGAGAGCTTTCTCATCCGGTCCCAATGGTTAACACATGCGGGCCACCGCTACGCTTGTGGGCCGTGCCGCTTCTCCTGGCCTCCATCACGGGTCCCCTCGTCAACTTCGCGACCCACCTGATCAGCACGCTGGGGCTCGCCGGGGTGGCCCTCATGACGGCGATGACCGGTGTCGTCGGCGTCCCCGGCACCGAGCCGACGATGCTGTTCGCCGGCTTCGACGTCTACCAGGGCAACCTCAGCATGGCCGGCATCATCATCGCCGGAACGATCGGCGACATCGTCGGCGCCTGCATCGCCTACGGGATCGGCTACTACGGCCGGCGTGAGCTGCTGGAGCGCCAGGGCTCCAGGCTGCACGTCAGCTCCAGCGGGCTGGATCGCGCCCACCGGTGGTTTGACCGCTGGGGGACCCCGGTGATCCTCATCAGCCGCGTGCTCCCGTTCATCCGTGCCGCCTTCCCCTATGCCGCGGGCGTCGCCGAGATGCCCTTCTGGCGCTTTCTGCCGCTCACCGCCATCGGCTCGCTGATCTGGATCAGCGCGCTCGGCGTCCTCGGCCGCGAGGTGGGCAGCCAGTGGAGCAGCTGGCGCCACCACCTGGAGTACGTCGACTACGTCGGCGCCGTCGTCCTCGTCGCGCTGATCGTGTACGGGATCGTGCGCTGGCGGCGGGCGCGGGTCCAGCCGGGCGGGACCGAGCCGGGCCCCGCCGTGGATGCCCTCTCGGACTGAGCCGCCGGTCGGTCAGGCGCTCGTCCTCGGCCTCCTGCACGGGCCGGCCGAGCTGCTGCCCATCTCCTCCTCCGGACACGTCGCGGTGATGCCGTCACTGCTGCGCTGGAGCTACGCGGACTCCGACCCGCAGCTGCGCAAGGCCTTTGAGGTGACGCTCCACACGGGCACGGCCGCCGCCCTGCTGGTCGCCCTGCGCGCCGAGGTGCAGGAGGTGGTGAAGGGGCTTGGGCCGCGGATGATCGGCCTCGGCGTGCTGACCCTGGCGCCGGCGGCGATCATCGGATTGGCCCTGGAGGGCCCGATCGAGCGCCGCCTGGGAACCCCGGTGACGGTCGCCGTCGGTCTCGTCGCCGGCTCGGTCGCCCTGGCCTGGGGCGACCGCTTCCCGCAGGAGCGCGCGGCCGCCGACGCCGGGATCGTCGATGCGCTCGTGCTCGGCCTGGCGCAGGCGTGCGCGCTGGTGCCCGGCGTGTCACGCAGCGGGGCCACCCTCGCCGCCGCCCGCGCTCGGCACTTCAGCCGCACCGATGCCCACCGTCTCTCGCGCGAGGCCGCCCTCCCGGTCATCGCCGGCGCCACCTTCCTGAAGGGCGTGCGGCTCGCCCGGCGCGGACTGCCGCCGACCAGCCGGATCCCATTTGCCGTGGGCGCCGGCGCTTCCTTCGCCTCAACCCTCGGCTCAGCCTGGCTCATCCGGCGGGGAGCGCGCGACCGCCCGCTGCTGGCCTATGCCGCCTATCGGCTGGCCCTGGCGGCCGTCATCCTGGGACGCCGGCCAGCGCCCGCGGGCGCCGGCCTGACCCCGGCGACCCGATGACCGGCAGCGATCTCGCCCGCCCCATGTACGACAATGGGGTCGTGACGGACGCCTACGCAGCCGCCGGAGTCGACACCCGGCAAGCCGACCGCGGCGTGGCGGCGCTGGTGCACGTGCTGAGCACGATCGAAACCGGCCGTGAGCGGCTGTCCATACCGCTCCCGGGCCATTACGCCAGCGTCCTGCGGATCGCCCCCGGCCTGGGCATCGCGCTGGCCACCGACAGCGTCGGATCGAAGGTCATCGTCGCCGAGCAGGCGCAGCGCTTCGACACGATCGGCATCGACTGCGTCGCGATGAATGTCAATGACCTCATCTGCGTCGGCGCCGAGCCCCTGGCGCTGCTGGACTACCTGGCCGTCGAATCGGCGGACCCGGCGCTGCTGGCCGACATCGCCGTCGGGCTCAAGCTCGGCGCCCAGGAGGCCGGGGTCGAGATCCCGGGCGGAGAGGTCTGCCAGGTGCCGGAGGTGCTGCGCGGCCACCCGTCTCCGTACGGGTTTGACCTGGTGGGCTCGGCGTTCGGCACCGTGGCCCTTGACGCGATCGTCGACGGCGGCGCCTGCGCCCCGGGCGACGCGCTCATCGGACTGCCCGCCTCCGGGGTGCACTCCAACGGGCTGACGCTCGCCCGGCGCGTGCTCCTCGACGACGCCGGCCTGGGGCTCGACGGCCGCCCGCCGGGGCTCGGCGGGGCCAGCGTCGCCGACGTCCTGCTGGAGCCGACGGTCATCTACGTCCGGGCGGTGCTCGAGCTCCTGCACTCGGACATCCCCGTGCACGGTCTCGCCCATATCACCGGAGGCGGGCTGCTCAACCTGCTCCGTCTCGGCGACGGGATCGGCTTTGAGATCACCCAGCCCCTCCCCATCTCCCCGGTGTTCACCGTGATCGCCGAGCTCGGCCATGTCAGTGCCGCCGAGATGTGGGAGGTGTTCAACATGGGCTGCGGCTTCGTCGCCATTGTCCCGGCGGCGCGAGCCGAGGAGGCGGTGGAGCTGCTGGCGCAGCGGCATCCGGGCGCCGCCGTGATCGGCCATTGCAATGACCGGGTAGGACGGGTATCGGTGCCCGGCCTCGGCATCGAAGGAGAGTCCGGGCGGATCCGATCCGTCTGAGCGCTGACGCTGGGACGACGGCTAACAGGAATCTCATCGACGGGCAGATGGTCAAGCGGTGCGTACCGCAAAATACGAACCGGTGGAACTCACCGAGACAGCTCCGCTCCACCACGACGGGGGCTAGATGAGCACGCTCGTCGGCACCAGTCTCAACGGTCGCTACCGCCTCGAGGCCCGGATCGCCGCGGGCGGGATGTCGACGGTCTACCGGGCGCTGGACGAGACGCTGGAGCGCCAGGTGGCGGTCAAGCTGATGAACCGGGAGGTGGCCACCGACTCCGATCAGCTGGAGCGGTTCCGCCGCGAGGCCCGGGCGGTCGCCCAGCTGTCGCACCCCCACATCGTGGGGGTCATCGACGCCGGTGAGGACGACGGGCGGCCGTACATCGTCTTTGAGTACGTCGAGGGCGAGACGCTCAAGGACCGCATCCGCCGCCTCGGCCGGCTGCCCATCACCGAGGCCGTCGCCTACGCGATCGAGATCGCCCGGGCCCTCGGCGCCGCCCACGCCCGGCACATCGTCCACCGCGACGTCAAGCCCCAGAACGTCCTCCTTGACCATGAGGGATCGGCCAAGGTGACCGACTTCGGCATCGCCCGGACGCTGGAGGAGGAGGGCCTGACCGCCGACGGCCGGGTGCTGGGGACCACCGACTACGTCTCGCCGGAGCAGGCCCTCGGCCAGCCGGTGACCGGCCAGTCTGACCTGTACTCGCTGGGCGTGGTCCTGTACGAGATGCTCACCGGCGAGGTGCCGTTCCGGGGCGAGAGCCAGGTCGCCGTGGCCATGAAGCACGTACGCGAGCAGATCCCGGACGTGCAGCTCAAGCGACCGGAGGTGTCCTCCTCGCTCGCCGCCGTGGTGGAGACGGCGACCGCCAAGCGGCTGGACGAGCGCTACGCCGACGATGCCGAGCTGATCGCCGACCTTGAGGATGTGCTTGCGCTGGAGACGGCCCGCACCGGCAACGTCAGCGGCGAGGTCACCACGGTCCTGAAGACACTGCCGGCACGGTCGCGCCAGCGAGTCCCGCTGCGCCGGCGACTGCGCCGGCCGATCATCGTCGGCCTGCTGGTCTGCATCGTGGCCGCCGTCGCCGGAGCGGTGGCCGTCTACCTGAGCCACACCACCCCCGGCAGCACCGCCACCTCAACCCACAACGACTCGACCCAGGCAACGCCGCGGCGCATCGCCATCTGCAGCACCTGCGCCACCGATTACAACCCGGACCCCCTGAGCGGTCCCAAGACCCAGAACCCCCAGCTGGACGCGTACGCCGTGGACGGCAATCCGACCACCGCCTGGAAGACCCAGATCTACGACAACGACACGCTGGGCAAGCCGGGCGTCGGCCTGTATGTCGACGCCCGCCGCTCCGTCGTCGCCGGAACGATGAAGCTCGTCACCTCAACCCCCGGCTACACCGCGGAGATCTACGGCAGCCGGGTCCAGCCCAACCCGGACGCGTTCACCACCGGGACCGGCGGCTGGACAAAGCTGGCCACCGTCGCCTCGGTGCAGGGCCACCAGACGATCCCACTGACCGCCCGCGGCACCGCCTACCGCTACTACCTCGTGTGGATCACCCAGCTCAACGGCGCCAATCCGGCGGCGATCAACGAGGTCTCGCTGTACACCCCGTAGTGTCGCGTCCGGCGGCTCTACCACGTCCGGTCAGGCAGCGGCCCGGCGGCGCCGTCCAGCATCTCGCGCACGGCGCGCAGGACCGGCACGGTGTGGCGCGGAAAGGCGAGGTCGGCCGGCAGCGCGCTCAGGTCAAACCATCCCGCCTCGGTGATCTCCGTCCCGTCAGGGACCGGCTCGGCCTGCGGCTCTGAGAGGGTCACGAGGTAGAAGCTGATGAGCGAGTGCAGCTGCAGCCCGTCCGCAGCCGGCTCGCCGTAGCGGTCAAGCCAGGTCCCGACATACGCGGTGGCCCGGCCCTCGATGCCGGCCTCCTCGGCGAGCTCGCGCTCGGCGGCGTGCATCGGATGCTCGTCGCCGTTGCAGAAGCCCCCCGGGGTATCCCACATCGCCCGGTACGGCTCGTTGGCGCGGCGCAGGAGCAGAACCCGCCGGTCGCGCACCACGATCGCGCCGCCGCACGGCAGCGGGTTGTGGAAGTGCTCCTGCCCGCAGGCGGCGCACGTGGTCGGCGGCGGTGCGTGCAGACGCTCCCCGCAGCGCCAGCAGAACCGCATCAGTAGCGGTGGGTGCGCTCGGCGGCGTGGCGCTCCAGCGCCAGCGCCACCAGCCGGTCGAGCAGCTCGGCATATTCGATTCCGCTGGCGGCGAACAGCGAACCGAACACGCTCGTCTGCGTGAAGCCGGGCATCGTGTTCAGCTCGTTGACGAGCACCTCGTCGCCGACGACGAAGAAGTCGACGCGGGCCAGCCCGGAGCATCCCGTCTCCAGAAACGTCCGCACCGCCAGCTCGCGGACGCGCTCGCGCAGCTCCGAGGAGATGGGGGCGGGCACCCTGAGCCGCATGCCGCCGGGCGTGTACTTGGCCTCGTAGTCGTACCAGCCGCTCTCCCCGCCGGCGAGCAGGATCTCCCCGGGCTCCGACGCCAGCGGCTCGCCGTTGCCGATCACCGAGCACTCCACCTCGCGACCGTCGGCAAAGGCCTCCACCAGGGCCAGCGGATCGTGCGCGAAGGCCGTCTGCAGCGCGGCCGAGAGGCCGTCCGGAGCGCTCACCTTGGCGATCCCCACCGAGGATCCAAGCCGCGCGGGCTTGACGAACACCGGATACCCCAGCTCGGCCACCTCGGCGGCGACCGCCCGGGGGTCCAGCTGGTGGTCGCGCTCGTCGACGGCCCGGTAGTCGACCTGCGGCAGGCCCAGCCGGCTCATGAGCCGCTTGAACAGCACCTTGTTCATGCACAGCGCCGAGGCCAGCACCCCGGCACCCACGTACGGCACGTCAAGGCACTCCAGCAGCCCCTGGACGGTTCCGTCCTCGCCAAACGGCCCGTGGAGGACGGGGAATACGACGTCCACGCCCTCCGGCCGCTCGCCCAGGTTCACCGTGACCGGCCGGCCCTCGCGTCGCCACACCCCGTCGCGTCCGATCTCGATCTCCGTCACCTCGTGGCCGGCGGCGCGCAGTCCCTCGGCCACCGACGCCCCGGAGGCGAGCGACACCTCGTGCTCGGAGGAGCGCCCCCCGGCGAGGACAGCGACGCGCTGGGCGCTCACGGGACGGGGCTCCCGGCGGCGGGCGTGCTGGAGCTGGTCGTCGTCGAGGATGAGGAGCTTGACGAACTCGACGAACTCGACGAGGAGGAGCTGCTCGGCACGTACTTGCCGATCGTGATCGTCACGGTACTTCCCTTCTTGGCGGTCGCGTTGGCGCCCGGGCTCTGCTGGATGACGGTGCCGTCCTGGTTCTGCTGGGTGACCTTCTGCTTCTGCTGCTTGACCTTGAAGCCCGCGTTGGTGAGCGCGCTCACCGCTCCGGAGGTGGGGTCACCGAGCACGGACGGGACGTTCGCCGTCGCCGGCGCCGTGGCCAGGACGATCGTCACCGTTGATCCCTGCTGCTGCGTGGTGCCCGCCGCCGGGCTCTGGCTGATGACGGTCCCGGCGGGAGCGGAGTTGGACGCCTTGTTGGTGGGGTTGACGTTGAAGCCCGCATGGATCAGGTCGGTGGTCGCCGCCGTCTGCGTCTCTCCCGTCACATCGGGCACCTTCTTGGTCGCGGGGCCGGAGGAGACGTAGAGCGTCACCTGGGTCCCGGCCTTGATCGTTTTGCCCGCCGGCGGACTGGTCCCGGTCACCAGCCCGGTGTGGAACTGGCTGGAGCTTCGCGGCAGCTGGTTGCCGACGTTGAGGTGGGCCCGGCGCAGCGCCCTGGTCGCGGCGGCAACAGTGTCCCCCTGGACCGACGGCACCGAGGTGGTGCCCGGGCCGCCGGAGACGGTCAGAAACACGGTGGAGCCCCTGTCGGCGCGAGTGCCCGCGTTCGGATTCTCAGCGATCACCGTGCCCGCCGCCTTGGCGCTTGACTGATAGGCGTGTGCGACCTGGAAGTGGGCGGCCTGCACCACCTTCTCGGCGACGCTCAGCCGCTCGCCGACCACCGAGGGCACCACCGCCTGCTTGGGCCGCGACAGGAAATACGCGGCCGCCGCCGCCGCCGCGATCAGGAGGATGACGAGCACCACCCAGCCCCACGGCCCCCGGTTGTGAGGCGGCTCCTCCTCCGGCATGACGACCGCGACGCGCTCCCCCGTGCCGTTGGCGGTCTGGTAGGCGCGCATCGCCTGGTCGGAGATCGCGGCATTCGCCCCCGCCGCTGCTCCGGCCGCCGCCACCGCCGCCATGCTGGCCGTGTGCTGGCCGGCGCCGGCCGAGGTGATCGCCTCCTTGCAGTGTTCCAGCACGGTGATCAGCTGGTCGGCATCGACGGGACGGTCCGCCGGATCCTTGTTGAGCACCCACAACACGGTCTGCTCAAGCTCCGGGGGAATATCCGGATTGATCTGGCGCGGGGGCAGCGGCGCCTCGGAGACGTGCTTGAGCGCGATGGTGACCGCCGACTCGGCGTCGAACGGAACGCGGCCGGTCAGCATCTCGTAGAGCACGATGCCCACCGAGTACAGGTCTGACTGGGCGTTGACCGCGTGCCCCTGGGCCTGCTCCGGAGACAGGTACTGCGCGGTCCCCATGATCGACCCGGTCTCGGTCATGTCCGACGCTCCGGCGCGGGCGATACCGAAGTCGGTGACCTTGGCGTGGCCGGAGTCGTCGACGATGACGTTGTGCGGCTTGAGGTCACGGTGGACGATGCCGCGGGCGTGGGCGAAGCGCGCGGCCTTGAGGATCTGGATTGTGATGTCGATCGCCCGCAGCGGATCGAGCGGCGCCTCCTGGCGGATGAGCTGCTTGAGCGAGCGCCCCGGCAGATACTCCATCGCGATGTAGTAGGTCCCGTCGAACTCGCCACGGTCATAGACCGAGACGACGTTGGGATGCTGCAACCCGGCCGCGCTCTGGGCCTCGCGGCGGAAGCGCTCGACGAAGTCCGGATCCTCGGCAAAGCGCCGGTGCAGCAGCTTGAGCGCGATCTTCCGGCCCAGCTGCTCGTCTTCGGCCAGGAACACGTCGGCCATCCCACCGGTGCCCAGTCGCGACAGGACCCGGTAGCGGTTATCGACGACGGTGTTCGGCGCCAGCTCCGCCACCGTCACTTCCCCTCGGCGAGCAGGGTCTGCACGACGTCCTTGGCGATCGGCGCCGCCACCTGGCCGCCGAAGCCGCCCTGTGACTTGGCGATCATCACCGCCACCGCCACCTTGGGATCGTTGGCCGGAGCGAAGCCGATGAACCACGGCACCGTCTCGTTGGAGCCGGACGGGCCGATCGACGCGGTGCCGGTCTTGCCCGCGAACGGGATGCCGGAGCCGAGCTGCGCCGGCGTTCCCGTGCCCTCGTCGACGACCGTGCGCATCATCAGGTTGACCTCAGACGCCGTCTGGGGCGTCATCACGTTGCTGAACACCGTCGGCTGGATCGTCTTGACCGTCTGGCCGTTGATGTCGACGACCCTGGCGGTCAGGTGCGGGGTCATCAGCTTGCCGCCGTTGGCCACGGCCGCCGCCACCATGGCCATCTGCAGCGGCGTGGCCAGCACCCCGCCCTGTCCGAAGCCGATGCGGCCGATGTCCTCGTTGGGGCTGGCTGGTGCAAACGGCTTGCCCCCAGGAGAGAGGACGATGCTGGGGCTGAGCGACGTCGACGGCAGATCGATCGGCGGCTTGGAGTAGAAGCCGAAGCGCTTCATGTACTGGGTCATCGTCGGCCGTCCCACATCCTGGGCGACCTGAGCAAACACCGTGTTGACCGAGTAGGTGAGCGCCTTGGTGAACGTGATGTCGCCGAAGCTCTGGTTGCCGTCGTTCTGAAGGGGAACGCCGGAGATGAGCTTGGGTGAGTCGCCGTTGATCATCGAGTTGGGGGTGAACTTGCCGGTGTTGATGGCCGCGGTCGTGGTGATGATCTTGAACGTAGACCCTGGCGGGTACAGGCCCTGGGTGGCGCGGTCCAGCCGGCAGCTGACGGCCACGCAGGCGGGGGTCACCTGGGGATTGTTGGGGTCAAAGGTTGGGTTGGAGTACATGGCCAGCACGGCTCCGGTCCGTGGATCCAGTGCCACCACGGCACCCTCGCGCCCGGCCAGTCCCTGCGCCGCGGTCTGCTGGGCCTTGGGGTCCAGTGTCGTGTACACGTCGTCGCCGACCTTCTGGTTGCCGCCCAGCGGACCGAACACCGAGTTCAGGCCGGTCTGGGTCACGCTCAGGTACCGGTTGTCGGAGACCTCCAGGCCGGATGCATTGCCGGTCTCGTTCGTGAAGAAGCCGACGGTGTGGGCGAACAGCGACCCCTGGGGATAGACGCGCTTCCAGGTGCGACCGGAGGCGCGCACCGACTTGGCCAGGACCTCCCCGTTGTCGGCGAAGATCCGGCCGCGCTTGATCTCCTGGGCGAGGATCACGTTGCGGCTGTTGAGCGGATTGGCGTTGAGCGCGTTGGCGTCGATGACCGTCCACCGCGTCGTCCAGATGATGAGCAGCGCGAACAGGACGACGAAGAAGCCAAACAGCTTGATGATCTGCGCGTTCACTCAGGTGACGGGCCTCCGGGCCCGGTCGGAGACGAGCAGCAGCAGTGCCAGGAGCACGAAGTTGGCCACGATCGACGCACCGCCGTAGGAGATGAACGGCAGCGTGACCCCCGTCAGCGGGATCACCCGCGTCACCCCGCCGACGATCACGAAGACCTGGAGCGCGAACACCGCCGACAGCCCGGTGGCCAGCAGCGTCGAGAACGAATCCCGGGCCAGCGTCGCCGCCTTGAAGCCCCGGTAGATGAACAGCAGGTAGGTGATGATCAGCGCCGTGGCGCCGAACAGGCCCAGCTCGTTGGTGATGACCGCATAGATCATGTCGGTCTGGGCGAACGGGATGAGCTGGGCCTGGGTGCCCGGGATGGTGAGGATCGCCTGCCCAAATCCCTGGCCGAAGAGGCCGCCCGCCGCCTGGGCGAAGATGCCGTTGGCCACCTGGTAGCTGCCGCCGATGGCGTTGTAGAGCTGGTGGTTGAACGGGTGCTGCCAGTCCTCGAAGCGGGCGTGAACGTGGCTGATGTGGGTGCCGAGAAACCACGCTCCCAGCACGAAGGCGATAAAGCCGATGACGACGAACGACACGCGGCCGGTGGCCACGTACAGCATCGACAGCAGCGCTCCGTAGAACATCACGGAGGAGCCGATGTCCGAGAGCAGCACCAGCGCCAGCATGGCCAGGCCCCAGATGACGAGGACCGGGCCGAAGTGCTTGAGCGGCGGCAGGGTGATGCCGAGGATGCGCCGCGCGCCGAGCACCATCACCTGGCGCGTGTCGCGCAGGTAGCTGGCCAGGAACACAACGAGCCCGATCTTGGAGAACTCGGTGGGCTGAAAGCTCAACCCCCCGGGCCCGCGGATCTCCAGGTAGGCGCCGTTGACCTGCGCGCCGATCCCCGGGACCCGCGGCAGGATCAAAAGGCCCAGCGAGATGGCCACGATGATGTACCGGTACTGCTCGAGCTTGCGGTAGTCGCGAAAGACGACGATCGTGAGGACGAACAGGACCAGGCCCACGACAAACCACTCCGCCTGCCGGCGGGCCAGCGCCGGATCGATCCGGTAGACCATCACAATCCCAAAGCTGGCCAGCAGCGCGACGAGCGGGAACATGTACGGGTCGGCGTGGGGCAGGGTCAGGCGGATGCTGATGTGGGCGACGAGGCACAGGGCCAGAAACACCGCTCCATACGTCAGCGACACGTTGGTGAGGACGTTCTGGCGCTGGATGAACACGCCGGCGAAGCCGGCGGTCACCAACAGAGCGGCCGGGATGAGGCCGAACAGCTCTCGATTGCGCGCACTCATCTGGCGAGCTGGCCGAGCTCGGCCGCATGGACCAGGCTGACGGCGCCATTCTGCGAGCGCAGCTGGTGGTTGAGCAGCTGTCCGCGGCGATCCGCCGGAACGGCGCTGATGGGCACGCCGGACACGTACCACTGCTCGTAGAGGTGGACGCCCAGCGGCAGGTCGTACGGGAAGCCGCGGTAGATGGTGACGATCCCGTCGGAGTTGGTGCCGAGGAAGAAATACTGGCGGCTGGCCAGATACGCGCCGCCGCCCACGAGGAAGACGACGATCGCGACGGCGATCAGGGCCGAGACCGTCTTGATGAACCGCTCAGAGCGCCGGCGGCGACGCTGGGGGGGCTCTGGCCGCCCCTGGGTGCGAGCCAGGCGCGCGGACGGGCGCGACTGGCCGGGCGCCGGGGGTGGTGCCGTCATGACGCCTCCCCCCTCGCGTCGCGACGCGGACGGGGTGGCCGGGCTCATCGCCACCGTATGTCCCTCGGCCGCCGCGCCCGCGGTGCCGACCACGGTGGGCCGCTCCGGGGCACCGCTGCCGGCCTCCTCCAGGCGAAACAGCACGACGGTGATGTTGTCGCGGCCGCCGGCCTCGTTGGCGGCGTCGATGAGACGCTTGCCGGCGTCATCGAGGTTGGGCTCCGCACGCAGGATCTCGGTGATCCGGTCCTCGTCGATCATCGAGGTCAGGCCGTCGCTGCACAGCAGGACCACGTCTCCGGCGCGCCCGGGGTACGTCCATGTGTCGACCTCGACGTCGAGCTCGATGCCGAGCGCCCGGGTGATGATCGACCGCTGGGGATGCTCGGCCGCCTGAGCCTCGGTCAGCTTGCCCTGGCGCACCAGCTCCTCGACGAGGGAGTGGTCCTGGGTCAGGCGCGTGAGCGTCTTGTCGCGGAAGATGTAGGCGCGGCTGTCTCCGACGTGGGCGACGGCGAGGTCGTCCTGCTCGACGTAGACGGCGGTGAGCGTGGTGCCCATTCCGGCGTGCTCGTGCTCGGTCCGCGAGAGCTCGTAGATGCGCCGGTTCGCCTCGCGGATCCGGGTTGAGAGCCGCTCCTCGGCGCTTCCTGACTCCGGCAGCTCCTGCTGAAACTCCTGCACGGCCAGCGCCGACGCCACCTCGCCGGCCTGGGCCCCGCCCATCCCGTCGGCGACGACGAACAGGGGCGCCCGGACAAAGGCGCTGTCCTCGTTATCGCGGCGCTGGCGGCCGGTATCGGTCTTGCAGATGGTGTCGGCTGCGCGAAGCATCGTCTACAGGGGGGTTCTACCGCGGTTTCTCACTGCAGGTAGGTGAACTCGCTGTCGCCGATGCGGATGCGATCGCCGTCGTAGAGCGGCTGGGGCCCGGACAGCGGCTCCTCGTTGAGATAGGTGCCGTTGGTGGAGCCGAGGTCCTCGAGCACGAGCACGTTGCCCTCCCGCGTGATGCGCGCGTGGCGCGAGGAGGCAAACGGATCCTCGAGGCGGATCTCGACGTCCCCGCGCCCCAGGGTGGCGCCGTCGATGAGGTCATAGGCGATCCCGCTCTCATGGCCGGGGGCGCGCTCCACCAGCAGGCGCGGCTCGAAGCCGTCCACCTCGCCCAGGCCGTCGACCGCCTGATACATGCCGGTCTCGTCCGGGGCGGGCATGCGGTCCGGCAGCGCCGCGCGGTCCCGGCCGCGCCGCAGATCGCGGACCGAGCTCCAGGCCACCCACATGAGGAAGAGGTACATGATGGCGAGGAAGCCGAACTTCAGGCCGACTGAGACAGGCTGGAGCATGAGGGTTACTCCAGCTCGAACGTGAGCAGCGTGGTCCCGAGCTCGATCTCGTCTCCGGGCTTCAGCACCTCGGGGCTCGCCAGGCGCCGGCCGTTGAGCCGGGAGCCGTTGGTGGAGTTCAGGTCGGTGAGAACCCACGAGCCGCCGCGCGGGCGGATCTCGGCATGGGTGCGGGAGACGTTGGGGTCGTCGACCATGACGTCGCACTGCCGGCTGCGTCCCATGGTCACGCCGGCGGGGCCGATGACCAGCCGCTTTCCCCCCATGAGCAGCAGCGCGGTCTGCTGACGGGTGTGCGCCCGTTCCTCCAGCGGCTGGGCGACGCGTCCGGCGGTGCTGTAGATCATCGTCCGGCCTGACGATGGGGGCGGCACCGGCTCAGGCTGGGGGCTCTCCGCCTCAGGATGAACCACCCGCGTCTGGATGCCAAATTCCCCCAGGCCCAGGCGGTCGTCGGTCTCAAACTCCACCACGGGCCGGGACATCATCACCAGGCGCTCCCGCCGGGCATGCTCCAGCAGGTACCCGGTGAGCTCGGACACCAGCGCGTCCTCGTATTCGGAGAACCGCTCCCGGTCTCGCTCCGACAGATAGACGATGTACTCATTGGGGACATAGGTGCGCGACAGCGAGAGCTGCTTGTGCTCCTCCATCTCGCGCGCCAGCTTGCGCGCGATCTCGACCGGGCGCACCTCGGACCGGAAGGCACGGCTGAACGTGCCTTCGACCAGGCTGGCGATCTTGCTCTCCAGGCTTTTAAGCACACTCATGGGCGCCTTCCTAAGGCGTTTCCATGCTACGGGAGTATGGCCATGGGGCCACCGGAAGGGCGATAACCGCCTTCTACCCGGCGTCTACCCGGCCTCTACCCGCCTTCCACTCCTATCTCGCCGGGCCGTCGAAGCCGCGGGCAGGCGCAGTGGCGCAGACGGGACCAGCGCCACCAGGCCGGCCGCGACGGCTCCGATCACCAGCCCGGGCGGGCCTGCGAGCCCCGCCGGCGGATGGCCGGCGGCCATCACCGGGGCGATCAGCCCCGCCACAACGGCGCTCCAGAGCACGGTGAGCCCGACGGCTGCGGCCGGCCGCCGGTCCCGGACCAGCCAGGGGAGCACGACCGCCCCCGCCGCCCAAACGGCCGCGGGCCCCAGGACAGCCGGGGAGGCGAGCGGTCCCAGGACGGCGCCGGCGGCATCGGTCATAGAACCGGTCCATTGAGCTGGCGGGGGCGTTCCGGGCAGGAGCGGGAGGTATAGGCCCCGCCCGGCGATGGGAGCGGCGAGCAGCAGCCACGTCCAGCCGACCGCCGCCAGGATCGCCCGCCGCCACACGGTGGCCGCGCGGCCGGCGAGGGCGGGCCACGCGCCGGCCAGCCCCGCCAGGCCGATCAACCCCAGCGCCGGGGCGGCGGCGGCCACCGGCCACAGCGTGGGCCGGGCCGGGAGCAGCACCGCCGGGACGAGCAGCCCGATGAGCAGCACAACGGCCATACCGGGATGCCCCTGGATGAGAGCCGTCGCGCACACCGAGATCAGGATCGCGCCCCAGGCGATCCGGGGCAGGACGAGCACGGCGGCCCCGGCGAGCAGGGCCGCCGCGGCGGGTGCCACCGGCGCGGGGGCCAGCGCGGTGCCGAGCAGCCATGCGGTCAGGGCGGCGGCCGCCGCCCCCGCCGCGGCGCGCCGCGGCCACGAGCCGGTGCTCTGGCGCCTGATCGCCTCCGCGTCGACAGCCGGCGCCTCGTCCTCCCCCAGCGCCTCCTCAGCGCCGTCCGCGCGGCCGAGGAACGTCGTCCACGGGGATACCGCTCCGGCAACGACACCCGGCTCGTCACCGACCTCGTCCGTCACGGCCCGCAGCGCGTCGCGCAACTCGCCGACGGTTCCGCGCTCCCGGGGACGGGGGCGCAGCGCCAGGTCGATGCCCAGGCCGAGCGCTCGCGGGAGATCGCGGCGCTGGCGACGGAGCGGCGGCAGGTGGGCGCCCAGCCGCCGGGACCGCTGGGTTGCCGCGGCGGCCAGCGGGTTGACCCCGGTGAGCGCCTCGTAGACGACCAGGGCCAGTGAGTACAGATCGGCGGCGGGGCCGGTCTCCAGCCCCTCGGCCTGCTCCGGCGCCATGTAGGCAAGCGTCCCAATCACGTCGCCGGTGATCGTCAGTGAGTCGCCGCCGACCACCCGCGCCACGCCGAAATCGGTGAGCTTCGCCACCTGAGCGGCGCTGGCCGGCGCGTCGGGGACCAGGATGTTCGACGGCTTGACGTCGCGGTGGACGACGCCCTGGCCGTGCGCGTGCTCGAGGGCGTCACAGAGGGCGATCGCCACCGAGACGATGTCGCGGTCTGACAGCCGCCCCTCGGCCAGCAGGGCGTCCAGGGTCGCACCCCGCACCAGCTCGGAGACCAGATAGGCGCCCTCGTCGTCGACAGCCGCCTCGTAGAGCGTCACGATCGCCGGATGCGAGAGGCGGGCGGCGGCCCGGGCCTCACGCTCAAACCGGCCGCCGACGATCCGCTCCCGCGCCAGGATCTTGACCGCCACGTCACGGTCAAGGCGCTCGTCGCGGGCCATCCACACGGTGCCGAATGCTCCGGTGCCGAGGCGGCGGGTCAGCCGGTAGCGGTCAAGGACGAACGGCGCGCCCGCCGCGTCCGGCTCGGCCCGGCTGCGCCGCCGGGTGAGCGCACGCGTGGCCCGCGTCGTCGTCGGCTCACCGGAGTCCATGCCGGATCGCCTTTCCACGCGCGCGGGCGGGTCCCTGCGCCGCCCGGGGGCGTCCGGCGCCATCCGCGCCGCCTGCATGGCGCCTTGCGGCCGGTCCCATCCAGCCGTGGCGCCGGTCATACTGGTCGCTTTCACCAGCATCGCAAGGAGCACACCCGCTTGTCGTTCTTCGACGAGGTCGACGAACCTCCGACAGAGACGCGTAGGCCCTCCCGCCCGGCTCCTCGCTCAGCGCCGCGCAGGCGCCGTCCCTCCGGGGGCGGCCGCCGCCGTCCGCCGGGCGATCAGCAGGCGATCCAGGTCCGCCGAGCCATCGCTCTGGGCGCGCTGGTGGTGATCGTGCTCCTCATCGCCCTCGGCATCCACAGCTGCGACGTGAGCTCGACGAACAGCGCGCTGCAGAACTACACCAACAGCGTCTCGTCGCTCATCGCCCAGTCCAACCAGACGGGCCGGCAGCTGTTCGCGGTCCTCACCGGGGCCGGGAGCAAGGGAAACCCCACCCAGGTCCAGCATGAGGTCAACCAGGCCCTCTCCAGCGCCAACGCGGTCCTCAGCAAGGCCAAGTCCCAGAGCGTCCCCAGCCAGGTGTCGGCGGGCAACCGGGAGCTGGTCAAGGCCCTGCAGCTGCGCGCCGACGGGATCGCCAACATCGCCAACGACATCCAGCCCGCCCTCGGCACGTCCGCGACCCCGGGCGACATCAATCAGCTCGCCGCCCAGACCGCTCGCTTCTACGCCTCCGACGTCCTGTACAAGGACTATGCGGCCCCCGCCATCGCCAGCGCGGTCAACGCCGCCGGCGTCCGCTTCAGCCCGCTCAATCCCGGCCAGTTCCTTCCTGACGTCCAGTGGGTGCTGCCCAGCTACATCGCCAGCCAGCTTCAGGTCTCCGGCGCCGTCGCCACCCCCACCGGGCCCCCGGCGCCCGGGATCCACGGGCACAAGCTCGACTCCGTCTCGCTGGCCGGCACCACATTGACGCCCGGCGGCTCGGCCACCGTCGCCGCCAGCCCCCCGCCCTCATTCACGCTGACCTTCAACAACACCGGCACCGACACCGAGCACGACGTCATCTGCAAGGTGACCGTCAGCGGCACCGGCGTCACCGGGCAGGCCGTCGTGCCCCAGACCGTCCCCGGCCACCAGTACACGTGCACGGTGAAGCTCGCCTCCACGCCGCCGACGGGGTCACAGACGGTGGTGGCCCAGATCGAGCGCGTCCCCGGTGAGAAGAGCGTGGTGCGCAACTCGCAGACGTTCACAATCACGTTCCAGTAGCGGGGCGGGTCATCGCCGGCCGGGACGGCCCGGCCCGGATCGCCCGGCCCGGATTCCTCGGCCGCGGGACATCACCCCTCCGCCCGGACGCCTATCCTTACGGCGGTGCACCAACTGACCAGCACCGTCGGCATCGTCGCGCTGGCGGCGGGCGCCGTCGCGGTCGTGGCGTTCATCACCAGCATCGTCCTCGCCTTCCGTCTGTCCCGCCTGCGCGCCGAGCAGCGCGCCGTCCTGGGCGACCGCCGCCAGGACCTCGTGGCCCACGCCGCCTCGTTGCAGAGCCAGTTCGAGGCCCTCCATGGTTACGTCGAGGACGTGGCTGCCGGACTTGACGGGCGGATGGCGACCGCGGAGCAGCGCCTCGACGGCGCCGTGGCCCACACCGCGCTGGTGCGCTATGACGCCTACGGGGAGATGTCCGGCCGCCAGTCGATGTCGATTGCCCTGCTCGACTCCACCCAGTCCGGAGTGGTGCTGTCGGCGATCCACCACCGGGACCAGGCCCGCCTCTACGCCAAGCAGATCCACAACGGGCGTCCGGAGCTGGAACTCTCCCCGGAGGAGGATGAGGCGATCCGGATGGCGCTCGCCGGTGAAGCCCCGGAGCCCCAGCCGGGCGCCTTCGGCGCGCCCACCGGCACCCGCTGACGGTGCGCGTCGGGTACTTCGGTCCCGAGGGGACCTATACGCAGGAGGCCCTCCTGGCCGACACCGCGGGCGTTGAGCTGGACGCGGTGCCGTTCCCCACCATCTTCGACACGGTCATGGGCGTCCATCAGGGGGATGTCGACCTCGCCCTGGTGCCGATCGAGAACTCCCTGGAGGGGTCGGTCAACGCCACGCTTGACGCCCTGGCCATGGAGACCGAGGACGTGATGATCGTCGGCGAGGTCGTCCACCCCATCCGCCACTGCCTGATCGCGCGCCGGCCGCTGGAGCTGACCGAGATCGAGACCGTCGTCTCCCATCCCCAGGCCAACGCCCAGTGCGCCCGCTTCATCCGCACCCGGCTCCCGCACGCCCGGGTGCTCGCCGGGGAGTCCACGGCCGACGCCGTGCGCAGCGTGGCCGAGCATGACGGCCCCTGGGCGGCGCTTGGTAACCGCACGGCCGCCGAGCGCTATGGGTGCGTCGTCCTTTTGGCGGGCGTCGAGGACGTCGCCGACAACGAGACGCGGTTCGTGTACCTGGCGCGGTCCGGCGCCGCGGCGGGCGGGGCAGGCGGGGCAGGCGGGACGGGCGGGGTGGGCGGGCCTCGAGTCATTGCCGCCGGGACGCCCGCCGCCGGACCGTGGAAGACGGCGATCGTGTTCTGGGGGTTGGGCTCAGACGCGCCCGGCTGGCTCGTCGCCTGCCTCTCGGAGTTCGCGCAGCGCGGCGTGAACCTGACCCGGATCGAGTCCCGGCCGCGCAAGCAGGGCCTGGGCCGCTACATGTTCTTCGTCGATCTGGAGGGGCGCGCCGACGATCCGCATGTCGCCGCGGGGCTCACCGGGGTGCGGACGCACGTCGAGACCGTCCGGGTGCTCGGCACGTTCCCGGCCGCCTGAGGGCGATTGAACCGCCATCTGCACCGCTAAACTGGCGCCAGCGAACGCCTATGGCCTCCCGTGTTCCAACCGAGCCACCGGGGTCCGCGCCGCAAGCTGAGCACCAGCGGCGCGGGCGAGCTGTTGGCCGGGTGCTCGTTTTGAACGCGACGTATGAGCCGATCAACGTGTGCACGGTTCGGCGTGCCGTCGTGCTCCTGCTCAAGGAGAAGGCCGAGTTGATCGAACAGGCCGAGTGGCAGCTGCACTCCGCGACGTCCACGGTCGCCCGCCCGGTTGTGATCCGGCTGGTCGCCTACGTCCGGATCCCCCGGGACACCCACCGGCGCAAGATCACCCGCCGCGCCGTGTTCGCGCGCGACGACTGGACCTGCCAGTACTGCGGCGCGCGCTCCAATCTGACCGTCGACCATGTCGTCCCGCGCTCCAAGGGGGGAGCCTCGACGTGGGAGAACATCGTCGCCTCCTGCGCCCCCTGCAACCGGCGCAAGGGCAACGCAATGCCGCGCCAGGCCGGCATGCACCTGGCGCGCGAGCCGCGCACCCCCAACCCCAACGTGTTCATCCAGGTGGCCAGCCCCACCATCCCGGCGGCCTGGCAGGCCTACCTGGCCTACTGAGGGGCTGGCGCGCGCGTTACGCCGCGTAGCGTGCGGCTGACCGGGCGCGGGCCTTCGCCGCCTCCACCTCGCGGTTCTTCGGCGGGGCGACCGTCGTCAGATGCTCCAGCAGCGTCGCCGAGGCGGCCGTCACCTGCTCCACGGCCGCGTTGAAGGCCTCCTCGTTGGCCCGCGACGGCCGGGTGAAGCCGCTGATCTTGCGCACGTACTGGAGCGCC
Source organism: Solirubrobacteraceae bacterium (assembly GCA_035702755.1). Classification (GTDB taxonomy): domain Bacteria; phylum Actinomycetota; class Thermoleophilia; order Solirubrobacterales; family Solirubrobacteraceae; genus Palsa-465. Next base: position 33,375 of record DASSZQ010000101.1, read on the forward strand.
GCGGCCCGGATCTCCTCCTCGGTCGCCGCCGGCTCGAAGTTGTGAAGGGTCCTGATGTTTCGGCACATGGACGCAGAGTAATGCCGGATGGGTCGCGCGGCCAGCCTGCGCGGCTGGGGCCGGACCTCGGCGTCCAAGGGTCCGATAGAGGCTGTCCTGTGAATCCGCCGGGTCGCTGCACCCGGCGACCGCGGCAACGGCAAATGACCTCGGTGCCGCGAGAAACGGCAGCGGTGAAGAGGGGTTCGCTGGCGGGGGGCGGGATGTGGGCGAGACCCCGGCCGGTAGCGTCAGATGCGTTCGAAATCTGGATCCGGGCTGACGATCTCGGACAGAACCGCTGCCATACGCCACTCACGGACGAAATCGTGCGGCGCGACCTGAATTTCGCACACACCGGGGGTGCTTCGCCCCCGCCCCCCTCATCGTCGTCGACCCAGATCCCGCCGGCACCGAGGCAGGCGCGACAGGCTCTATACGGGCGCTTTCTCGCTCAGGACCGTTG
>DASSZQ010000139.1:0-59017 GCA_035702755.1 Solirubrobacteraceae bacterium
CGGCTTCTCGGCTTTCTGCGCCCCTATCGACGGGGCGCGATCTGGTCGTTCGCACTCGCCTTCGGTGCCCTCATCGGCACCGTGCTCATCCCCTACCTCACCGGGCTGGCGATCAACGACGTCCGGTCCCACAACCGACACGGCCTCATCCTGCTGGTGGCGGCGATCGCCGCGGCCGGCCTGGCCCGGCTCGTGTTCAGCGTCCTGCGCCGGCTGGTGGCCGGCCGGGTGTCCCTGGCCGTCGAGGTCGATCTGCGCAACGCGCTCTACGGCCAGCTGCAGCGCCTGGAGCTCGCCTTCTTCGATCGCCAGCAGACCGGCCAGCTCATGTCGCGCGCAACCGTCGACCTGCAGTCGGTGCGCTTCTTCCTCGGCTACGGACTCATCTTCATCGCCCAGTCGCTGGTCACGATCCTGCTCGCCGCCGTGGCCATGTTCGCGCTGCAGCCGGGCCTGGCCGCCATCTCACTGGCGCCGGTGCCGTTCGTCGTCCTCATCGCCAACCGCTACGGGCACCGGTCGCGGCCGGCGATGCAGGAGGCCCAGCAGCGGATCGCCGAGCTCACCGCCGACACCGAGGAGAACGTCTCCGGCGTCCGGGTCGTCAAGGCCTTTGCCCAGGAGGAGCGCCAGCTGGCCCGCTTCCGCCACACCGTGCAGCGCGTCTTTGACCAGCAGTTGCTGGCCACCCGGATCCAGGCCTTCTACAACCCGCTGATCAGCCTGCTGCCAAACCTCGGCCTGGCGGCGATCCTGCTGTTCGGCGGCCGCGAGGTGATCAACGGCTCGCTGACCGTCGGCGCCTTCACCGCCTTCTACGCCTACCTGCTGATGCTCATCGCGCCGATGCGCACGCTCGGTTACATGCTCGGCGCCGCCCAGCGGGCCACCGCCTCCGGCGCCCGGATCTTCCAGGTGCTTGACCGCGAGCCCCAGATTGTCAGCCCGCCCGGGGCCCCGCCCCTGCCCGCCGGGCGCGGGCGCGTGGTGCTGCGCGGCGCCGGACTGACCTTCGCCGGCACCACCCAGCCGGCGCTTGCCGACATCGACCTCGAGGTCCCGCCCGGACAGGTGGTCGCGCTCGTCGGCGCGATGGGTGCGGGCAAGTCGGCGCTCGTCTCGCTGCTGCCCCGCCTGTACGACGTGACCACCGGCTCGGTGTCGATCGACGGGGCCGATGTCCGCTCCGTCGGACTGGACAGCCTGCGCCGCTCGATCGCCGTCGTCAACGACGACCCGTTCCTGTTCTCGGCGACCGTGCATGAGAACATCGCCTACGCCCGCCCGGAGGCCACCCGCGCCGAGGTGCAGCGGGCCGCCGCGGCGGCCCAGGCGGCCGACTTCATCGAGCGCCTGCCCAAGGGCTACGACACCCGCGTGGGCGAGCGGGGGCTGACCCTGTCCGGCGGTCAGCGTCAGCGGATCGCGATCGCCCGCGCGATCCTGGCCGATCCCCGCATCCTCATCCTCGACGACGCCACCTCGTCGGTCGACGCCTCCACCGAATCCGAGATCAAGCGGGCGCTCGGCGACCTGCTCGCCGGGCGGACGACGTTCGTCATCGCCCACCGCCTGTCGACGATCGCCCTGGCCGACCGGATCGTCGTCCTGGAGCACGGGCGGGTGGCCGCCGACGGCAACCACGACGAGCTGCTGGAGGTCTCGGATCTGTACCGGGAGATCGTTGAGAAAGGCATGCCGGATCAGGTCTTCCTCACCGAGGAGCTCAGCGAGGAGACGGCGGCATGAGCTGGCGCTCCGCATCGGCCGAGCTGCGCCGCCGCCTGCGGGAGACCGGCGGACGCGGCCGCAAGCTGCGCGGGCTGGCCGAGATCCTGGCGCCGTACCGCTGGCGGGTGGTGGCCATGTTCACCTCGCTCGTGCTGGCCACGGCGGCGTCGCTGGCGCCGGCGCCGCTGGCCAAGGTGGCGATCGACCGCGGGATCGTGCGCCACGACACCGGCGCCCTTGACCTCGTCGTGGTCATCTTCCTGATCTCGGCCGTCGTCTACGGCGTGGCCACCTACGCCCAGACCTACCTCGTCGGCTGGGTGGGCCAGCGGGCGCTCCAGGACCTGCGGCTGCGGCTCTTCGCCCACCTGCAGTCGCTGTCGATCGGCTTCTACTCGCGCAACATCGCCGGCGTGGTCATCAGCCGGATGACCAACGACGTCGAAGCGCTTGACCAGCTCGTCGAGGACGGGCTGGCCACCCTCATCCAGTCCAGCCTGACCCTCATTGGGGTCATCGTGATCCTGCTCGTCCTGGACTTCCACCTGGCGCTGCTCACCCTCCTGTCGCTGCCGATCCTGTTCGCCGGCGCGCTCGCCTTCCGGATCGCCTCCGCGGACGCCTACCGGCGCACCCGGGAGAAGATCGCCGCCATCACCGGCTATCTCGGCGAGACGCTGTCCGGCATCCGGGTGGTGCGCGCCTTTGGCCAGGAGGAGCAGCACCTGGAGCGCTTTGAGGAGCTCAACGACGAGAACCGCGCCGCCAACATGACGACCGTCCACCTCAACGCCGCCTACTTCCCGGCGGTCGAGTTGCTGTCCTCGCTGGTCACCGTCGAGATTCTCCTCATCGGCGGCTTTGAGGTGATCAACGGCCACACGTCCACGGGTGTCGTGTTCGGCTTCATCGCCGCGCTCAACAACTTCTTCGACCCCATCCAGCAGCTGTCGCAGCTGTACACCACCTACCAGTCCGGGATGGCGGCGCTGGACAAGATCTTCGGCCTGCTCGACGAGCGCCCGGAGATCCTCGACGCCCCGGACGCGGAGCCGCTTCCGCCGATCCGCGGCGAGATCAGCTTTGACGACGTCTCATTCCAGTACGGGGCCAAGGATGACGACCAGTGGGCACTGCGCGACATCAACCTGGTGATCGAGCCGGGCCAGACCGTCGCCCTCGTCGGCGAGACGGGCGCCGGCAAGTCGACGTTCGCCAAGCTCGTCGCTCGCTTCTATGACCCCACCGAGGGGCGCGTCCTCGTCGACGGCCATGACCTGCGCGACATCACCGCCCATTCGCTGCGCTCCCAGATGGGGATGGTTCCCCAGGAGGGCTTCTTGTTCAGCGGCACGATCAAGGAGAACCTCGTCTTCGGCCGCCCGGACGCGACCGAGGAGCAGATCCGCGACGCCGCCCGGGCCGTGGGCGCCGACGATTTCATCATGGCCCTCCCGGAGCGCTATGACACCCAGGTCGGCGAGCGGGGGATCCAGCTGTCGGCCGGACAGCGTCAGCTCGTCGCCTTCGCCCGCGCGCTCGTCGCCGATCCCCGGATCCTCGTCCTGGACGAGGCCACGGCCAACGTCGACGTCCACACCGAGGGCCTGATCGAGGAGGGGCTGCGCCGCCTGGTGGCGGGGCGCACCGCGATCGTCATCGCCCACCGCCTGTCCACGATCCAGCACGCGGCGAAGATCCTGGTCATGGAGCACGGCCGCATCGTGGAGGCCGGGACCCACGATGAGCTGCTGGACGCCGGCGGACGCTACTGGCAGCTCTACCGCGACTGGGCAGAGCAGGCCGCCGTGGCGTAGCCCCGGGAGCCCGCCGGTAGCCTCTACGCCGAAATGTGCGCGATCACCGTCGTCGGCCTGGCTCTCGCCCCGGTGAAGGCCATGCGCCTGCAGCCCGTCGATGCCATCGACCTCGACGAGCACGGCGCCTCCGGCAACCGCAGCTTCTACGTCATCGACGAGCGCGGCGAGATGATCAACGGCAAGCGGCTCGGCGGGCTCCAGGCCATCGTGCCGGACTACGACCGGGAGCGGGGCGAGCTCGGCCTCACCTTCCCGGACGGTCGCGAGGTGCGAGCCCCGGTTCGCCACGGGGAGACGCTGCCCACCCGCTTCTTCTCCCATCCGCGCCCGGCACGACCGCTTGACGGTCCCTGGTCCGACGCGCTCTCGGATCACTTTGGGCGGCGGCTGCGGCTCGTCGACGGAGGCAGTGCGGTCGACCGCGGCAGGCAGGCGGCGGTCTCGCTCATCTCCCGGGAATCGCTGGAGCGGCTGGCCGGCGTCGCCGAGCGCGACACGGTCGACGGACGCCGGTTCCGGATGCTGATCGAGGTCGCCGGCGTCCAGCCCCACCAGGAGGACCGGTGGGTGGGGCGGCGGGTTCGGATCGGTGCCGCGCTCGTGGCGATGCACGGCCATGTGGGGCGCTGCATGGTCACGACGCGCAACCCGGAGACCGGCGACGTCGATCTCCGCACCCTGCACGCGCTGGCCGCGTACCGGCGTGAGGAGGAGAGCACAGAGCCGCTCCCGTTCGGCGTCTACGGCGAGGTGCTGAGCGGCGGACGGGTGGGCCTGGGAGACGTGGTCGTCCCGGACGAGTAGGGTCTGAGACGATGAGCGAGCCGCCCCGCGTGGAGATCCGGATCGCCGACCACGTGGCGGTCGTCACGCTGACGCGGCCGGACAAGCACAACGCCCTCGACGTGCCGATGTTTGAGCAGATCATCGCCGCGGGACAGCAGGTGGCCAACACTCCCGGCGTCCGGGCCGTCGTCCTGCACGGCGACGGCCCCAGCTTCTGCTCCGGCCTTGACGTCGTCAGCATCATGTCGGCGGGCAACGGGCTCGACGGCCTGGTCGCCCGCGTGCGCGGCGAGGTTCCCAACTGGTTTCAGCAGGCCGCCCATGTCTGGCTGGAGGTGCCGGTGCCGGTGATCGCCGCCGTGCACGGCAACTGCTTCGGCGGGGGGCTGCAGATCGCGCTCGCCGCCGATATCCGGATCGCCGCCCCGGACGCCCGGCTGTCGGTCATGGAGATCAAGTGGGGCCTGATCCCGGACATGTCGATCACCCGCACCCTCCCCCGCCTGGTCGCGATCGACGTGGCCAAGGAGCTGACGTTCACCGGGCGCGTGTTCGACGCCGGCGAGGGTGAGCGCCTGGGGGTCATCACCCGCTTGGCCGAGGACCCGCTGGCCGCCGCTCACGCCCTCGCCGCCGAGATCGCCGGGCGTTCACCGGACGCGATCCGGTCGGCCAAGCGCCTGTACGACGAGTCGTGGACCGGGACCGGGCCGCAGACGCTGGCGCTGGAGGCCGAGTTGCAGCTGGCGCTCGTCGGATCACCCAACCAGCTGGCGGCGGTCACTGCCGGCTTTACGAAGGAGCCGGCTGACTTCGTCGACCCGTAACGGCGCCGGTGCCGGCTTTACCAAGGAACCGGCCGACTTCGTCGACCCGTAACGGCGCCGGTGCCGGCTTTACGAAGGAGCCGGCCGACTTCGTCGACCCGTGACGGCCGGCCGCTGCGCCGCCGAGCAATCCCGGCTGCGCGGATAGGCTGGCGCTTGCGGGCGCGGCACGTATGATGTCGCGGCCGCCGTCGCTTACGAGGAAAGGGGCACGCCATCGCCACCGTAGTCGGACAGAGAGTTCGCCGCCGCGAGGATCCGCGGTTCCTGCTGGGTCAGGGCCGCTATGTGGACGATCTGCCCGCGGAGGGCGACGCGTTCGTGACGTTTGTGCGCTCGGACTGGGCCCACGCGCGGATCACCGGCATCGACGCCGAGGAGGCCCGGGCGCTCCCGGGCGTCCAGGTGTTCACCGCCTCAGACCTTGAGCTTCACCCCTACGCGGCGCCGCCGTTCCTCGGCATCGACGCCGGCTTCGCCCGGCCGATGCTCGCCCGCGACAAGGTGCGCTTTGTCGGCGATATCGTCGCCGCGGTCGTGGCCGACAGCCGCGAGGCGGCGGTCGACGCCGCCCAGATGGTGTTTGTGGAGTACGACCCGCTGCCCGCGGTCACCGACATGCGCGAGGCGGCCAGGGATGAGACGCTGCTGTTTGAGGGCGTCGGCACGAACGTCTGCCTGCGCCATCCGCCGCAGCAGGTCGACGAGCACCTGTTCGACGGCTGCGAGGTCGTCGTCTCCGGCGCCAACGAGAGCCCGCGGCTGCTCGCGGCCCCCATCGAGCCCCGCTCCACGCGGGCCCGGTTCGTGGACGGGCGCCTGGAGATCTACGTCTCCACCCAGACCCCGCATCAGGACAAGATGGTCCTGGGGCTGATGCTGGGGCTCGAGCCGGAGCAGGTCCGGGTGATCGCCCCGGACGTCGGCGGCGGCTTCGGCGGCAAGGGGCTTGACGTGGAGGACGTGCTCGTCGGCGCGCTGGCCCGGGAGACGGGACGGCCGATCCGCTGGACCGAGACACGCAGCGAGCACATGGTGGCCATGCACCACGGCCGCGCCCAGTGGATCGATTTTGAAATCGGCGGAACGCGCGACGGCCAGGTGCAGGCGCTGCGCGTGAACATCCTCCAGGACGCCGGCGCCTATCCCAGCCTCGGCGCGTTCCTGCCCAACCTCACGGCGATGATGTCCAGCGGCGTCTACGCCATCCCCAAGGTTGAGGCCGACGTCGTCTCGGTGGTCACCAACACCACCTGGATCGGCCCGGTGCGCGGCGCGGGCCGGCCGGAGGCGACGCAGATGCTGGAGCGGGCCATGGACCAGTTCGCGGACGAGATCGGCATGGATCCGGCCGAGGTGCGGCGGCGCAACTTCATTCCCGCCGACGCGCAGTGGCCGCACATGACCGCCTCCGGCGCCCCCTACGACATCGGCGATTACCCGCGCGCGCTTGACATGGTGCTGGAGGCCGCCGACTACGCGGGCCTGCGCCGTGAGCAGGAGCAGCGGCGGGCGGCCAACGACGTCCGCCAGCTCGGCATCGGCCTGAGCGCGTACGTTGAGGTGACCAACGGCTTGAGCGAGGCCGAGTTCGGCGCGGTGGGGATCACCGCCGACGGCGGCGCCATCGTGCGCACCGGATCGTTCTCCCAGGGCCAGGGGCATGAGACGACGTTCGCCCAGATCGTCGCCGAGCGCACCGGCCTGCCGATGGAGAAGATCAGCGTGGTCAAGGGCGACACCGACGTCGTTCCCCGGGGGACGGGCACGTACGGCTCCAAGTCGACCCAGATCGGCGGCGCCGCCGCCGGCCAGGCGTCCGAGCTGCTCGTCGACAAGGCCAAGCAGCTGGCCGCCGACCAGTTGGAGGCCAACCCCTCGGACATGGTCCTCGACGTCGCCGAGGGCCGGTTCCACGTCGCCGGTGCCCCGTCGCCGGCGGTGAGCTGGGGTGAGCTGGCCGCCGAGCTTGACGGCGCCGGGCGGCTGGACGAGCTGTCGGCCGAGACCGACTTCAAGGCGGCTCAGCCGACGTTCCCGTTCGGCGCCCACGTCGCCGTCGTGGAGGTCGACACCGAGACCGGCGCGGTGGCGCTGCGCCGGCTGGTCGCCGTCGACGACGCCGGCACCATCATCAACCCGCTCGTGGCCGAGGGCCAGGTGCACGGCGGCGTCGCGGCCGGGATCGCCCAGGCGCTGTTTGAGGAGTTTCGCTACGACGAGGACGGCAACCCCCAGCACGCCAACTTCGTCACCTACGCGATGCCGACGGCGGCCGAGCTGCCGAGCTTTGAGGTGGTGGAGATGGTGACGCCGACGCCGATCAACCCGCTCGGCGCCAAGGGCATCGGCGAGTCCGGCACGATCGGCGCCACGCCGGCGGTCCACAACGCCGTCATCGACGCTCTGAAGCCCTACGGGGTCCGCCACCTCCAGCTCCCGGTCAACGGCGAGAAGGTGTGGCGCGCCATCCAGGAGGGGTCCGCCGGATAGTCGGGACGTGGTTCCGGGGGGCGGGCGGCCCGGGGACGGGTTGCGGGCGAGATCCCGCCGGACAACGGCGGCGATGAAGAGGACAGGTGCGAGAACAACCGTTTCGTGCGAAAGCCGGTTGACGGCTTTGGATTTCGTCAACGAGTGGCGCTGAGGGACCGATCTGTACGAGACGGTGCGGGCGAATCCGAATTTCGAACGGTTCAGTCGCTCCCCGGCCGCCCCCGGCGCACGATGGCACCCTCATCGCTGCCGTTGCTCGCCCGCACCCCCGCCGGCGATAACCCCTCGCACAACGCCGCCACCGATTGCGGTGACTACAGCAGCCGCAGCAGGTCGCTGACGCCGTCCACCGCAGCGGTGGGGCGGCGGCGCTCCGGGACGGTGTCGAGGTCCAGCGCGCCGCTGATGCCGCTGCGCACCAGCACCGTCTGCGAGCCGCCCATGCGGCCGAGGGCGACATCCATCCCCAGGTCGTCGCCGATGACGGCGATCTCCGCGGTGGGGACGCCGAGGCGCTCGCGCAGGGCGGCGACGGCCGCGCGGGACGGCTTGCCCAGGACCCGCGGACGGGCGCGGGAGACCTTGGCGATGGCGGCGGTGATCATCGCCCCGCGGCTGTAGATGATCCCGTGGGCGCCGGCGTAGCCGGCCACGTAGCTGGAGGTGAACAGCGGCGCCCCGCTGCGGTCGATCGCCCGCGCCGCGCGTTCCACCCGGTCAAGGTCGACGTCCTGCTGGTGGGCGACGAACACCGCGCGGGCATCCTCGCCGTCGGTGATGCCGATGCCGGCCGCGGCCATGTGGGCGTTGACCGACTCGCTGGCGAAGGTCAGCACGGGGTGATGGCGGGGATGGCGGCGCAGCCAGGCGGTGGCGCTGTCGACCGGGGTGAGCAGCTCCTCATCGGAGACGGGCAGGCCGTCCTCGCGCAGGCCCTGCGCGATCCGCGGCGACGGGACGTGGCTGCCGTTGGTGAACAGCACGAGCCGCCGGCCGGAGGCGCGGATGTGCTCCAGCACCTGCACCGCGCCCGGCTGGGGCCGGCCGCGGCCGTCCGGTCCCCGGTGCACGAGCGTCCCGTCGATGTCGAACATGAACGCCCGGGCCCGGTCAAGATCAAGGCGCCCGTCACGCACCGGGGGCCTCCGGGGTGGGCGGGCGCCGCCACAGAACCCGCTCGCCGTCCTTGACGACTTCCACGCTGGTGAGCCCCGGGCGGCGCTGGAGCTCGGCCAGCAGGCTGACGAGCGGCGCCCGGCCGGGTCGCGCCGCCGGCAGGCGGGCGCCGCTTCGCTCCCGGGCGGCGACCATGGCGTCGACCTGCTCGGCCGGCATCGTCAGTCGCAGCAACAGCTCCTCTTCGGAGATGCGCCGGCCGAACCGCTCGCGCGCGCCCTCCAGCGTGATCGGCTCAAGGCCGGCCAGCTGGCGCGCCTGGGGCCGGGCGAGCACCCGGTCGGCGATCTCCTGGTTCACCGGCGCCGGCGGCTCACCGTAGTGGCCGAGGAAGAAGCGCACGGTCTCGTCGGAAACGTTGGCCCAGCGCTCGCCGTCGATGACGTTGCGGGCCGCCTGGCTGGCGATGAACTGCGACACGGGGGTGACGATGATCGGATAGCCCATCTCGGCTCGCACCCGGGTGACCTCCTCCAGCACGGCATCGAACAGCTCCGGGCGCCGCAGCTCGGCCAGCATCCGCCGGGTGGTGGTGACCATCCCGCCGGGCAGCTGGTGGCGGTAGTAGGCGGCGTCGAATTCACGCGGAGCGCCCGCGGGCAGCCCCTTGGCCTGCGCCAGCTGGGCGAAATGCGCGGTGACGATCTCCTGCTGCTCGAGGTCAAGGCCATGCTCATAGCCAGACGCCTCCAGGTTGCGCGCCGTGTTGACGACCTCCGGCTGCGACGTGCCGCGGGCCAGCGGGCCGACCGCCGTGTGCACGGTGTCAAAGCCGGCCCGGACCCCCTCGACGTAGACCAGCGGCGCCAGGCCGATCGTGCAGTGGCTGTGGAGCTCCAGCGGCCGCCCGCGGGCGGCGGCGAGCAGCGGCGGCGCCAGCTCGCGCACGGCATCCGGGGTGAGCAGGCCGCCGGGATCCTTGAGATACAGGCGGTCCATGTCCGGGCAGCCGGCGATGGCGGCGGCGATGTCGGCGTAGTAGTCATGGGTGTGGACGTCGCTGATCGAGTAGGTGAGGCCGATCACCACCTCCTCCACGCCCTCCTGGCGAGCCATCGCCGCGATCCGCTGCACGCGCGCCGGGTCGTTGGAGGGATCGGCGATCTGCACCCGCCGCAGGCCGTTGCGTACGACGAGCCGGTAGGAGAGACGCATCACCTCCTCGTCGGCCGGCACCCAGGAGATGAACCGCATCCCGGTGGTGATCATCCCCAGCGGCGTGTTGGGCATGGCCGCGCTCACCAGCCGGATGCGCTCCCACGGATCCTCATGGTGAAAGCGCACGGAGACCCCCATGTGGGTGCTGGAGGTGAAGTCAAGCGCGTGGTAGCCGACGCGGTCAAGCACCGGCGCGATGGCGAGCACGTCCGGGGTGGTCAGGCCGGTCGCGCTCCACAGGCTCTGGTTGCCGTCCCGGGTCGTGGTGTCGACGAACTGGATCGGCGGGGTCATCGCAGGGCCCGCTCCAGCCAGTCGGTCGTCGTCCGGGCAGCCCGGAACTCCGGATGGCCGAGGATGCTGATCAGCAGCGTCCGGTTGGTCTCCACGCCCTCGACGTCGAGATCCTCCAGCGCGTCGATCAGGATGTCGATCGCCTGCTCGCGATCATCGCCCTGGGCGATCAGCTTGCCCAGCAACGAGTCGTAGTACGGCGGCACGACCGCCCCCGGCCGGCAGTGGGTGTCGACCCGCAGCCCCCGGCGCTCCGGGACCGAGAACAGCGACAGGGTGCCCGGGGTCGGCATGTAGCCGCGGGCGGGATCCTCGGCGTTGAGCCGGCCCTCGACGGCGTGGCCGTCGAAGTTGATCTCCTCCTGGACGCGACCGAGCCGTTCCCCGGCGGCGATCCGCAACTGCATCGCCACCAGATCCAGGCCCGTCACCGCCTCGGTGACCGGGTGCTCGACCTGGATGCGGCAGTTGACCTCCAGGAAGTACGGCTCGCCGGTCTCGGCGTCGAGGACAAACTCGGCCGTTCCCAGGTTGCGGTAGCCGATCCGCCGCGCCAACGCCACCGCTGATTCGCGCAGCCGTGCCCGCGTCGCATCGGTCAGGCCGGGGGCCGGCGCCTCCTCGATCACCTTCTGAAAGCGACGCTGGACCGAGCAGTCGCGCTCGCCGAGATGGAGCGTCGTGCCGTGCTCATCGGCGGCGATCTGCACCTCCACGTGGCGAGCCGATCCGATCAGCCGCTCCAGGTACACCCGGTCATCGCCGAAGGCAACTCCGGCCTCGCTGCGGGCCAGGCCGAGGAGATGATCAAGCTCCTCCTCGTCGCGGATCCGCTTGATCCCGCGCCCCCCTCCCCCGCCCGCCGCCTTGACCAGCAGCGGATAGCCGATCTCGGCCGCCAGCGCCCGCGCCTGCTGCGGGCCAGACACCTCACCGCCGGGCAGCACCGGCGCACCCGCCCGCGCCGCCTCGGCCCGCGCCGCCAGCTTGTCGCCGGCGAGCTCGATGGCCTCGGTCGGCGGTCCGACGAAGGTCAGCCCGTGCTCCCGGGCCAGCGCCGCCAGCCGTGGGCTCTCGGACAGAAACCCGTAGCCGGGATGCAGCGCGTCGCAGCCGGTGCCGAGCGCTGCCTGCACCACCACCTCAGGGCGCAGGTAGCTCTGCCCGGCCGGCCCCGGGCCGATGCAGACGACCCGGTCAGCCAGCTCGGCCGCCATCCCGCCCATGTCGGCCTGTGAGGCACCGACGACCGACTCAAGCCCCAGCTCCCGGCAGGCCCGCACGATGCGCACCGCGATCTCGCCGCGGTTGGCGACAAACACGCGCTTCATGCGTCCGGCTGGACGCGGAACAGCGGCGCCCCGTACTCGACGAGCTGCGCGTTCTCGGCGATCACCTCGGCCACCGTTCCGCTGACACCCGCGGGCACCGAGTTCATCATCTTCATGACCTCGATGATGCACACGGTCGTCTCGGGCTCCACCCGCGCGCCCACCTCCACAAACGGCTGCGCGCCCGGCGACTCGGCCCGGTAGAACGTGCCCAACATCGGTGAGGGGATCGTGACGAGACCGTTCTCGCTTTCCGATGGGCGCTCCGGTGGTCCGGCGGGTGCGGGCGCACTCTCTCGCACTCCCTCAACGGCCCGAGGAGTGCGAGAGAGCGCACCCCCACCCCCCGCTCCCCTGAGTACGTGCAGCGAGAACCCGTTCGTCTCGATGAGGAGTTCGTCCGCCCCCGATTCGTCGATGATGCGGAGGATCTCGCGGACGTCGTCGTCGGTGAGCCCCATCAGCCGGCCCCGAACTTCTGCATCACGAGTGCCATGGCCGACGTCGGAGCGGTCTTGGCCTCACGCTTGGGCAGCGCGGTCACGGGCCGAGACTGAAGCACGTACAGCTCGCCTGTGTGGTCGATCGCCCACTCCACGTCCTGGTGGGAGCCGAAGTGGCGCTCGACCCGCCGGCTCAGCTCGACAAGCGCGGCGAGCTGTTGTGATCCCAGGCACGGCGCCGTTCGCCGCCCCGCGTCGACGGGCACCTGCACGGTGCCGCGGCGGCCGGGCGCCGGGACGTACTGGATCTCCTTGTCATGGATGTGCTCCCGGACGATCTCGCCGGTGACCTTGCTGACCAGGTAGTCGTCCGGCGTGACCTCGCCGCCGACGACCGCGAGGCCCAGCCCCCAGCTGGCGTTGACGGCGACCATGCTCGGATCGCCGGTGACCGGGTTGCACGTGAACATCACCCCGGAGACGGCGGCGTCGACCATGACCTGGACGGTGACGCCCATCGCCGGATGGGCCGCGGCGCCGCCGCCGAGCCGCGCCCGGTAGGTGATCGCCTCGGTGTTGTACAGGCTCGCCCAGCAGTCGCGCACGGCGCTGCAGATGTCATCAGCCCCCTGGACCCACAGGTACGTGTCCTGCTGTCCGGCGAAGGTCGCCTCGGCCGAGTCCTCGCCGAGCGCGCTGGACCGGACCGCCACCGCCGGCGAATCGTCGCCCGGTCCCAGCAGCGCGTATTGCTCGGCCACCTCGGCGCGGACGGCCCCCGGCACGGGCGCCGAGCGCATCGCCTCAGCGATGACGTGCGAGGCGCGGGCCAGGCCCTCCACGTCGCCGGGGCCGAGACCGCGCAGCGCGGCGGCCACGCGGTGCGCCAGTCCGGACTCGGTGAGGAACTCTTCAAACGCGGTCGCGCTCAGGCCAAAGCCCGGCGGCACCGGGATCCCGGCCCGGAGCAGCTCGCCGAGGCTCGCGCTCTTGCCGCCGTACCGCGCGTCGTCCGCACCCCGGAGCTCATCGAGCCGTTGGGTGTGGATCATTCCAGGAGGGTCACCACCCCCGCCGAACCGTCGACGCGGATCATCTGGCCGGTGCGGATCTGCGCCGTCGCCCGCCCGGTGCCCACGACCGCCGGCAGCCCGTACTCGCGGCACACGATCGCCGCGTGCGACATCACGCCGCCGACGTCGGTGACGGTCCCCTTGATCTTGGTGAAGATCGGCGCCCATGCCGGCGACGTGCTCCCGCAGACGAGGATCTCGCCGTCGCGCACGTCGGCGATCTCTGAGACCGTGCGCACAACCCGGGCCAGGCCCTCGATCGTCCCGGGCGAGGCGGCGGCGCCGCTGAGCTCCGAGCCGCCATCCTGCTGGCGCGCCCATTCCCGGACGCGCTCGGTCGTCACCCCCCACAGCATGATGGTCATGGGGTCGGTGACCTCCTCCGGCTCCACTCCCAGCGCCGGGGGCGGCGTCCACTCAGACAGGCGCTCCAGCAGCTCCTTGCGGCGGGCGACGATCGGCGGCCAGTGCTTGGGCCCCAGGGGCAGCCCGCCGGTCGCCCAGGTCAGCACCAGCTCATCGAGCGCCGTCGACACCTCGTGGCGCGAGAGATGGAAGATGTCCTCGCCGTCCTCCAGAAAGCCGTGGCCGGCCAGCAGCGCGCCGAACTCCCGCACCTTGTTCCACCAGCGCGTGAGAAACCAGTAGTCGCAGTAGAACTTGTGCTCCTCCACGTACGGGAAGACGGTGCGCGACAGGGCGAGCAGGTCCTGCCACGGCCCCCGCACCTCATCGGCGAGCAGCGCGCCGTACTCCTGGGCCAGCCGATCGCGCTCGCGCTCGATCTCCTCGGTCGGCCGCACCACCTGCTCGCCGGCGCGCAGCGCGGCCACGTGGCCGACGATCGACGCGTACGGGATGCTGGGGTCGTCGAGCCAGCTGCGGTAGTAATGGGTCAGCCCGTCGCCGGTGGCCATGTTGAACCACGGGTCCTTGACCTTCTCCAGCTCGGCGAGCCAGGCCCGGCCGGCGTCGGTCTGCGACAGCTCGGCCTCAATCTCGGCCGGTGTCCGGCCCTGAACGAACGCGCCGTCAACCCCGGTGTCCAGCGCCAGCCGCGCCAGCCGGCGCAGTTCGGCGTCCGGCCGGAACAGCAGGACGTCGATGCCGGCGACCATCTGGGCGATGTGCTGATCCGGGATGTCCGGCAGGTTGTTCTTGCACAGCTCGGCGAACGTCGCATAGGCGCCGTAGCCGAGCAGGAGGAACTCGAAGTGGTGCTGCCACATGAGGTCGCCGAGGCGCAGCACCCGCCCATAGGCGTCGAGCACCTCATAGAAGGCGGTGTTGCGGTCCTCGGAGAAGGCGACCTCGTCGGGCTCGTACTCCGGCAGCCCCGGTACCACCAGGGCGTTGAGCTCGGCGATGAGCGCCTCCATCTTCGTCTTCCACTTGCCGTACAGCTCGGACCAGTTCTCGTAGTAGTAGCCCGCCCGGCGCTGGAAGTAGCCGGCCCGCTCGGCGATCTTCTCCGGATCGGTGACCGGGTTGCCGGAGATGTAGATGTAGCCGTTGACGACGCGGTAGTCGATGCCCATCGCCGGGGGCACCGCGAACACCCGGTTCTGCCATGAGCCCACCGCCTGGTACGGCGAATCGATGCAGATCACGTCGAACGCCGGATGGGGCGTCGGAAAGTGCATCGAGTTCCAGAACCAGAAGCGCTTCTCATCACTCTCGCGGCGGCGCTCGTCGAACAGCGCGTAGTACGGGTACATCTCCTCCCAGCCCTCACACCCCTCCGGGGTCGGCACCTCGTACGGGCTGGGAAACGAGCCGGTCTGGGTCGCGGTGCTGCTCATCCTGTTTCTCCTCCTGGCCACGGCGGCGCCTCACAAGCGGTCTGCCTGCGCCCCGGTGTCTACACATCGCCCGGGTGCGAGTCAACTGCGCTTGCCCGTGCGCGCACGGGGGCTTGAGGGCCGACGCTCACGTGTCCGGGCCGCAGCCGCGGGGCGGTTAGGCTGCGCCAACCAGCGGCAGAGAGGAGACTCCGGATGAGATTCGTACTGGTGCACGGCGCGTTCGGCGGCGCCCACGTGTGGGAACGGGTGATTCCGGGGCTGCAGGCCGCCGGCCACACGGTCGAGGCCATCGACCTCCCCGGCTCCGGCGAGGACCGGACCCCGGTCGCCGAGGTCACCCTGCGCCGGTACGCCGAGCGGGTGTGCGAGGCGCTGGCCGCCGGCCCTCCGGCCGTGCTCGTCGGCCACAGCATGGGCGGGATGGCGATCACCCAGGCGGCGGCGCTGCGCCCTGACCTGCCGACCGGGCTCATC
Organism: Solirubrobacteraceae bacterium; assembly: GCA_035702755.1. Lineage (GTDB taxonomy): Bacteria > Actinomycetota > Thermoleophilia > Solirubrobacterales > Solirubrobacteraceae > Palsa-465. The sequence continues at coordinate 15,415 of DASSZQ010000139.1, forward strand.
TACGTGGCCGCGTTCCTCCCCGCCGAGGGCGAGAGCCTGATCGACCTCACCCACCGCCCGGAGGCGGGCGAGGACCAGGTGCAGGCCAACCTCGTCGTGCAGGGCGATCCACCGGTGGCGACGCTGACGCCGGAGGGCGCCCGGCTGGCCACCTGCCAGCTGGCCACCGACGAGCAGGCCGCGTGGGCGGAGGAGCGCCGCGGGGGCCAGCCGGTGGTGCCGTTCACCCAGCCGTTCACGCTGGAGGGGGCGGACCGCGACGCGTTCGCCGCGCTGCCCCGGGCATACGTCATCGCCCGGCAGGACCGGGCGATCTGGCCGGAGCTGCAGCGGTTCATGGCCACGAGGGCGGGGTGTGACCCGGTGCGGGAGATCGACACCGACCACTCGGTGTGGCTGACGGCGCCGGACGAGCTGGTGGCGGCTCTGGTTGACGTCGCCCCCGCGTTGGCGGCGCGCCGGGAGGCGGAAACGGCGCAGTGAAGAAGGGGCCTTGGGAGGTTTCTGACTCTATGTGTAAGTAAGCTCCCAAGACCCCCCAGCGGTCCGGGCACCCCTTCATCGCCCGCCGTTCATCCCGGGGCAAAACGCGCTCACAGCCAAGAACCCCTGCGCCCCCGGGCTGGACGCACCCGGGCCCCGGCGTTAGCGTCCCCCGGCATGACCCAGCCAGAGCTGGTCGCCTGCTACTGGACGGTGAGCGGACCCGTCGAGGTGCACTACGGGCGGGAGTGGAGCACGTTTGCCTGGCGTGACCGCTGCGCCCAGGCCGCCCGGGCGGGCTTCAGCGGGATCGGCCTGTGGCACGCCGACATCCGTCACCAGCTGGAGGGCGGCACAACGACGCTGGCGGAGATGAAGCACGTCTTTGACGACGCCGGCCTGCGTCATTTGGAGGTCGAGTTCCTCGCCGACTTCTTCGCGCCCCAGGGCAGCTCGGAGCGCGCCGCCTCCGATGAGCTGCGCGGGCTCCTGTTCGACACCGCGGCCGCCTTTAGCGCCCACCACATCAAGGTGGGCAACATCCCGGGAACCCCGTGTGAGCTGGGCCGGCTGACCGAGGAGTTCGCCGCCGTATGCGACGAGGCGGCCCAGCGCACCGACGCGCGGATCGCCTACGAGTTCATGCCGTTCGACGTCAACATCAACACGCTCGACGCCGCGCTGACTCTCGTCACCGACGCCGCCCGCCCCAACGGCGGCCTGGCGATCGACACCTGGCACATGAGCAAGCTCGGCATTGCGCCGGAGGACATGGGGCGCATCCCGCGGGAGTATCTGACCTGGGTGGAGCTGTCCGACGGCCAGTTCGCCGACATGGAGGACACGGTCGACGAGGTCGTCAACCACCGCCACCTCCCCGGCGAGGGCGAGTTCGACATCCCCGGCTACGTCGACGCGGTCCGCGCCGCCGGCTACGAGCAGCCGTGGGGGGTCGAGGTGCTGTCGGCGCAGTTGCGCAGCCTGCCGATCGAGGAGGAGTTTGCCCGGGCGTTTCAGACCACGGCGGCGCAGTTCACCGCCGAGGTGGCGTGAGAGAGAGCGAGAGGAGCAGCAGTGACGACAGCCGACACCCCGGCGCTCAGCGAGGAGCGCCTGATCTGGATGTTCACCCAGATGCTGCGCATCCGGGAGTTTGAGGAGCGCGTCAAGCGGACGTTTGAGGAGCATCCGGGCGTCATCCGCGGCCACACCCATCTCGCCGACGGAGCCGAGGCGTCGATCGTCGGCGCGCTGGCCGCGATCGAGCCGCACGATCAGCTGCTGACGACCTACCGCTGCCACGGTTATCCGATCGCCCTCGGCACCGACACCCGGGCGATCATGGCCGAGATCTACGGGCGGCGCGACGGGCTGTGCGGCGGCTACGGCGGCTCGATGCACCTCGCCGACCCGGAGCGCGGATTTCTCGGCACCTCCGGGATCGTCGGCCAGGGCATCCCCCAGGCCACCGGCGTCGCCTACGCCGCGCAGATCCGAAAGCAGGGCCAGGTGGTGCTCTGCTTCTTCGGCGACGGCGCGTCCAAGCAGGGCGCCTTCCATGAGTCGCTCAACCTTGCCTCGCTGTGGAAGCTGCCCGTCGTCTACATCATGGAGAACAACAGCTACAACGTGGCCACGCGCTCCGAGCAGGAGGACGCCAACGCCGCCGCCGGCGAGCCGCTGTCGGTCAAGGCGACGGCGTACAGCATGCCCGGCGTCACCGTTGACGGGGGCGACCCGCTCGCCGTGTACGAGACGGTGAGCGCCGCCGCCGCCCGCGCCCGCCGCGGCGAGGGGCCCACCCTGATCGAGTCCAAGGTCTACCGGCTGAGCGCGCACGGCAACCTCATCGCACCCCCCGGGGTACCGCTCCATTACCCGGAGCACGAGGCGATCACCGTGTTCGGCAACCGCGAGGAGTACGAGGCGGCGCTGCGCGGCGACCCCGTGCCCCGCTTTCGCATGCGGCTCGTCGAACAGGGGACGCTCGACGCCGACCACGCCGACCGGATCGTCGAGGAGGTGCAGGCCGAGATGGACGCCGCCGTCCAGTTCGCGCTCGACAGCCCGCTCCCGGACCCGGAAGCGGCCCTGAACTTCGTCTACGCCTAGGAGCACAGACCATGGCACGTGAGATTCCCTACATCGCCGCCGTGCAGGAGGCCATCCGGCTTGAGCTGGAGCGCGACGAGACCGTCCTGTTCTACGGCCAGGACGTGGCGCCCAGCGACGAGGACCCGCTCGTGCAGGCGTTCGGTCGCGACCGCGTCCGCGTCTCGCCGATCTCCGAGACCGCCGAGATCGGCATGGCCGTCGGCCTGGCGCTCGCCGGCTACCGGCCCATCGTCGAACTGCTCATGGCCGAGTTCATGCTGGTGGCGATGAACCAGGTCGTCAACGAGGCGCCGCGCCTGCGCTACATGAGCGGCGGGCGGGTCAAGGTCCCGCTCGTGCTCAAGGCCGGCTACGGCTTCACCGCCGGGTGGGCCGGCCAGCACACCGGCTCCATCTACAGCATGTTCGCGGGGGTGCCGGGCCTGAAGGTCGTCCTGCCGTCGACGCCCGCCGATGCCAAGGGGCTGATGGCCGCCGCCGTGCGCGACGATAACCCGGTCGTCTATCTCATGCACTACCTGCTGGTGCTCGAGCACGGCGATGTCCCGGAGGGCGACTACGTCGTGCCCATCGGCGAGGCGGCGGTCCGCCGGCCCGGCTCCGACGTGACCATCGTGGCCACCGGATGGACCGTCGGCAAGGCGCTGGCCGCCGCCGAGGCCCTGGCCGGGGAGGGGATCGACGCCGAGGTCATCGACCCGCGTTCGCTTCAGCCGCTGGACATGCCGGCCATCCTGACCTCGGTGGAGAAGACCGGGCGCCTCGTGCTCGCCGACCAGGCGACCCGGCATGCGTCGGCCGCGTCCATCATCGCCGCGGAGGTGGCCGAGCACGGTTTCGGCTCGCTGAAGGCGCCGATCAAACTCGTCACCGCGCTTGACGCCACCATTCCCTACAGCCAGCCGATGGAGGCATACGTGCTGCCGGACGAGGCCAAGATCGCCGGCGCGGTGCGCGAGGTGCTCGGCACCGCCCCGGTCGCCGCCTGACGTGGCGCGGCGGCGGACCAGCCAGCCCACAGCCCGCAACCTCGGCGCCGAGACGGCGCTTGACCTGCTGGGCACGATGTGGCGCATCCGCCGCTTTGAGGAGCGGATGGCCACCCTGCACCAGCGGCTGCTCGTGCACGGGCTCATCCACCTGAGCATCGGCTCGGAGGGAGTCGCCGCGGGCGTCTGCCGTCAGCTGCGCGACGACGACGAGATCTACAGCGGCCACCGGGCGCATGGGCACGTCCTGGCCAAGGGCGCGCCGATGGACCGCGTCATGGCCGAGCTCATGGGGCGCTCGGCCGGCCTGTGCCGCGGGCTGGGCGGTTCGATGCACCTCGTCGACGTCGACCACGGGGTGATGGGCGCCACCGGGGTCGTCGGCGGCAACCTGGCGATGGCCGCCGGCGGCGCGCTGGCGGCCAAAATCGCCGGCGGCGACCGCGTGACGGTCGTGTTCTTCGGCGACGGCGCCGTCCAGACGGGCTATTTCGCCGAGACCGTCAACCTCGCCTCGCTGTGGCAGCTCCCGCTCATCCTCGTGTGTGAGAACAACGGCATGGCCGAGTTCACGACGCGGGCCGAGCACACGCGGGTGGAGAGCGTCTGCGACGTCGTGGCGCCGTACGGGTTCGATCGCCGCACGGTGGAGGGCGCGGACGTGCAGGCGATCTGGAGCGCGTTCGGCGACTATCTCCACAGCGCCCGCGGCGGCACCGGACCGTACCTGTTGGAGTGCCGCACGCACCGGCGCCGCGGCCATTACGAGGGAGACCCCCTGGCCAGCCGCAACGCCCTCGGCGACGCCGAGTGGGCCCAGCTCGATCCCATCGCCCAACTGGAGGCCCTCGCCAAACGGCGGCGCTGGATCGATGAGGACCGGGCGCGGGCGCTCACCGCCGAGGCCGACGCGGAGGTGGAGCGCGCGATCGAGTTCGGCCGCGCCAGCGAGCCGCTCACGCCGGCGCAGGCCGCCGAGCTGGTGTACGCGTGATGGCGACCGGGACCGAGCTGACCTACGTCAGGGCGATCAACGCTGCGCTCGCCCAGGCGATGCGGGCCGACACGCGCGTGATCGTGATCGGCGAGGACGTTGCCGAGGGTGGCCCGTACCTGGCGACCGAGGGGCTGGCCGACGAGTTCGGCCGCGGCCGGGTGCGCAACACCCCCATCAGCGAGAGCGCGGTGTGCGGGATCGCCGTCGGCGCCGCCCAGTCCGGGCTGCGGCCGGTCGTCGAGATCATGTTCATCGACTTCCTCACGCTCGCCCTCGATCAACTGGTCAACCAGGCGGCCAAGGCGCATTTCATGTCCGGAGGCCAGCTGGCGGTGCCGATGGTGCTGCGCACCCAGGGCGGCGCCGGCGGCCGTGCCGGGGCGCAGCACTCGCAAAGCCTGGAGGCGTGGCTGACGCACATCCCGGGGTTGAAGGTGGTCATGCCGGCCACCGCCGCGGATGCCGGCGGCCTGCTGCTGTCGGCGATCGCCGATCCCAACCCGGTCGTCGTCGTCGAGAACAAGTCGCTGTACTTCCGCCGCGAGGCGGTCCCGGCCACGCTTGCGCCCCTGCCCCTGGGGCGCGCCCACCGACTGCGCCGGGGCGCCGACGTGACCATCGTCGCCCTGTCGCGCCTGGTCGGTGAGGCCATGACCGCGGCGCAGCGACTCGCCGCCGACGGCATCGAGGCCGACGTCTTTGACCCGCGGACGCTCGTCCCCCTGGACCTTGATCCGATCGCCGATTCGGTGCGGCGCACCGGTCGATGCGTCGTCGCCCATGAGGCGGTTCGCACCGGCGGCTTCGGCGCCGAGCTGGCCGCGGAGCTGCAGGCCGCCGCCTTTGACTACCTCGACGCGCCGATTCAGCGCGTCGGCGCGCCGTTCACGCCCGTGCCGCTCAGCCCCGCGCTGGAGGACGCCTACCGCCCCACCGGCGAGGACATCTACGCGGCGGCCCGCCACGCCGTGCAGTGGGCCGACCGCGAGGAGCCGGTACCCCTGAGGGAGACGACGCCGTGACCAGCCGGAGCTCAGGCCGGGTCCGGCGCCGGCGCCGGCGGCGCGGCATCCGGGAGGGAGATCAGCGAGGCCCCGGGCATTCGCTGAAGGACGTCGCGGTGCTCGACCACGATCTCCAGGTTCGACAGCGCCAGGCGGGCATGCTCCCGGGCCAGGCTCTCCGCGCGGGCTCCCTCGCGCCGCTCGATCGCGTCGATGAGGTCGGCGTGATGGCGGTGGGCGATGATGAGGATGTCGCGCGAGGCGGGCAGCTGGGCCTCGGCCAGGATGAACGCGCTCGGGCCCGCGAAGGGCAGCGAGGCGATGCCCTCCAGCGCCCGGGCCAGCAGGGGACTGCGGGCCATCTTCATCAGCTGGGCGTGGAACGCCTCGTTGAGGTGCAGGTAGCGCTCAAACGACTCGTAGTCGTCCCGGTGGGCCAGGACCTCGATCGTCTGGTTGGTCGCGCGCAGACCGGCGAGGTCCCGGGCCGGCGCGCCGCGCTCGGCGATGAACCGGGCCGCCGTCCCCTCCAGCACCCCGCGGAGCTCGATGGCGTCGCGGACGTCGCCCTGTGTGAACTCGCGGACGACGTAGCCGCCGCCGGCCAGGCCGCGCAGGAGGCCCTCGTGCTCAAGCTGGGCGAGCGCGAGGCGCAGCGGCGTGCGGGAGACGCCGAGCAGGGCGACGAGCGGCAGCTCGGACATGCGCTCGCCGGAGGAGAATTCACCATTGAAGATCATCTCCCGGAGGCGCAGGACGGCCTTCGTGATCTGAGTTCGGTGCGCTGGCCGGGCCAATTCGATCGCCGTACCCGCGAGAGACGGCCACCGCCGAATCCGTTGATCGGTCGTGACCGCCTCGTGGACGGGCGCAGTCTAATCGGGTCCCGGTGCTGCATGCAAGGGATGTTCGCCAACGCTCTCAGAAGGCGGCTATGGCCAGCTCTAGGACGTCTTTACGGGCCTGTTACGTACGTCTTGCATGCAGGAAGCTCCGCGACTACTATGCGCCCAGCCTCGAGCGGGATCTCGGGGGTCGGCCACACACCTTTGAGGAGAGGAGAGTTGTGAGCATCAGTAACGTCGTGCCACGAGCGCGAGGCGGTCTCGCGTTCGTCGCCATATTCGCGCTGCTCGCGCTGGCGGGATGCGGCGGCAGCAGCAACAACACAAGCTCAAGTGCCGGCGGCGGCTCGGCGAGCTCGTCATCCGCAGCGGCGGGCGGGACCGCCACCAGCGGTGGCGGCAGCAGCTCAAGCGTCAACATCTCGTCCTGTGGCAGCAAGCCGGGCGTGGCCGCAACCGGCTCGCCGATCAACATCGGCACCATCGACACCAAGCAGCCGGGCACCGACTTCAGCGACGGCCCCAACATGATCAACGCGTACTTCCAGTGCGTGAACGCCAACGGCGGGATCAACGGCCATCCGCTGAAGCTGTTCGTCCAGTACGACCAGACGCAGCCGGCTCAGGTGGCGGCGGCGGCCAAGCAGCTGATCCAGTCAGACCACGTCGTCGCCATCGACGGCGTCTTTGACCTGCTGGAGTGCACGGTCGATCAGGCCTACTGGAAGCAGCTGGGGATCTATGAGATGGACGCCGGCATCGCGCCGGAGTGCTGGTCGACGCCCAACAGCGCGGCCGTCAACATGGGTCCGCGCTACAGCTCCGACGGCGCCGTCCAATACGGGCTCGCTCAGCACCCGTCGAAGGTCGTGTTTGTGCAGTCCAACGTCCCCGGCACCGGCTACATCGCCGCCGGTCCCAAGGCGCTGGCCGATGCGTCGCATGTGCCGATCACCGAGCTGACCGAGAACGTGCCGATCACCGACGCCAACTCGGTGGCGCTCAACCTGGTCAACTCCGCCGGGCCCAACGGATGGGTGGTGCTCAACTTCACCCCGCCGGAGGCTCTCGTCATCCTGCAGGCGGCCCAGAAGCTCGGTCTGGAGGATCGCGTCAAGGGCTGGGGCTGCTCCACCCCGTGCAACACCGACTTCCTGGCCAAGGCGCTGGGACCGAAGTGGGACCACAAGCTGTTCGTCAACGCCGAGCTGGCCTCGCCGGATGACCACAACGGCCCGGAGTTCCAGCTGTACAAGGCGATCCTGGCCAAGTACGGCTCCAGCGTCGCCGGCGGCGTCGGCTCGTTCAGCCAGATGGGCTTCGTCCTGGCGAAGTTCCTCGTCCAGGCCCTGGAGAAGACCAAGCCGCCGTACACGATGGCGACCGTCAACAAGGCGATCGTCGGCATCAAGGACTACACCACCGAGATGGAGTGCAAGCCGTGGACGTACGGCCACATCGCCCTGCACATTCCCAACAACGTCGACTACACAACGACGCCGTCTAATGGGAAGATGGTGACGGCACAGGGCTGCACGGCGATCTCCAACGCCGATCCGCAGATCGCGCAGTACCGGAGCGCCGCCAAGGCGGCGGGGATCAACCCGGGAGGCTGATGACATCCATGCGATCGAGGCACTGAACGTCCACCGGCATGCATTCGTTGCTTCTCATGGCACTGTCCCTGCCCAGCTGGCAGGACGAGCAGCCGTTTCTCGTCACCGGGCTGGCGCTCGGAGGGGTCTATGCCCTCTCCGGCGTGGGGATGATCGTGCTCTACCGGACAACGGGCGTGCTCAACCTGTCCTTCGGGGCGGTGGGGGCGTTCGGTGCCTTGATCGCATGGCAGCTCATCAACCACTCCGGCATGAACCAGTGGCTGGCGTACCTGATCTGCGTCCTGTTCGCCGGCGCTGTTACGCTCGCCTACGGGATGATCTTCGGCCCGCCGCTGGCCCGTCGTGACCCCCTGGTCAAGACGACGGCCACGCTGGGGCTGACGCTCATCCTGCTGGGCGTGATGGACCTGCTGTGGACATCGAGCGGCGGCGCATCGCGTTCGATCACGCTGCCGACCGACAACCACGGCTTCCTCATCGGCCAGGTGCAGGTGACGACCACGGACGTCATCGCCCTGGCCGTGGGGGTCGTGCTCACCGTCGTCACCACCGTGTTCCTGCGCTTCACCAAGCTGGGGACGGCGATGCGGGCGATGGCCAATGACCGGGAGATCACCGCCACCCTGGGGGTGCCGGTGCGCCGCGTCGAGGCCGCCGCCTGGTTCGGCTGCGGGATCCTGTCGGGCATCGCCGGGATCCTGCTCGCCGACCTCGTCGCCCTGGACGCGACGACCCTGACCTTCCTGGTGATCTCGTCGCTGGCGGCGGCGCTGATCGCCCGTCTGAGCTCGGTGGTGGTGACGTTCATCGCCGCGATCGTGGTCGGCGTCGTGGACGCGATGGTGACCCCCATCACCTCGCTGACCAACTACCGCGACATGACGCCGTTCGTGCTCGCCGCCGTCGCCCTGCTCATCCTCAACCGCCGGCGCGTGCTCTCGCTGTCGCGCCAGGGGTTCTAGGCGGTGGAGACCGCCCAGGCCCCCCAGAACGTCCCCTCCGCGTCGCCCCCGGCGGCGCCGCCGCGGGTGGAGCGCGATCTGCTCATCCGCGGTGCCGTGATCACGGTGTTGATCGCCGCCGTGCTCATCGTCCTGCCGCAGGTTCTCAGCCTGTACTACATCGACGCGATGACCCAGGTGGCGGTCTATGCCGTCGTCGCCCTGGGGCTCGGCGTGCTCGTCGGCCGGGTCGGCCTCGTCTCCCTCGGCCAGGCGGCGGTCCTGGCCATCGGTGCGTGGGTGGCCGCCCGCCTGCTGTTCGGCACCGGGCTGCCCTACGAGCTTGTCCTGCTCGCCTCCGGCGTGATCACGATGCTGCTGGGAACGCTGGTCGGCCTGCCCGCGCTGCGCATGCGCGGGCTGTATCTGGCGCTGATCACGCTCATGCTCGCCGGCGCCATCACCGTCGTCCTGTCGTCGATCAACTTCCCCAACGGCGGCACGGGCTTTGCCGGCTACAACGGCAGCCAGGTGCACATCCCGCCGCTGCGGCGGCCGTCGATCGCGCAGACCGACCCCGCCTACTTCCGGTACTCGGTCATCGTCGGTGTCGTCATGTTCCTGCTGGTGCTCGTCCACGTGCGCACCCGGCCGGGCCGGGCGTGGGCGGCCATCCGGCAGAGCGAGCCGGCGGCGCTGGCCGCCGGGATCAACACCACGGCGTACAAGCTGTGGGCGTTCGCGCTCGCCTCGTTCATCACCGGCGTCGCCGGCGGCGTGCTCGCCGGGGCCGTCAAATACCTGTACGCCTTCGACTTCCAGACCCAGGACTCGATCACGCTCCTGGCGGTCGTGCTCATGGGCGGCGCCTACAGCATGTGGGGGGCGATCGTCGCCGCGCTGCTCATGCAGCTGCTGCCCGCCATCCTCAACAACGTCGGCCTGTCGCCGGACTGGCTGACGATCATCTTCGGCATCGGCGTGCTCCAGGTGCTGACCACCGCGCCGAGGGGGATCGTCGACCAGGTCCCCCGCGACCTGGGGCGCCTGGCCCGCCGGATCGGCATCCTGGGCCGCCGGTCGCCCACCCGCGAGGAGGCGGCGCGGTGATTGAGGTCTCCGGGCTGACGGTCCGCTTCGGCGGCGTCACGTCGCTGGACGGGATGGAGGTCACCTTTGAGGCGGGAACCTGCGGGCTGATCGGTCCCAACGGCGCCGGCAAGACGACGTTCTTCAACGTCCTGAGCGGATTCGTGCGGCCGGCCGCGGGCACCGTGCGGGCGTTCGGCGACGACCTGCTGTCGATGGCCCACTTCCGGCGGGCGCGCTGGGGCGTCCGGCGAACGTTCCAGACCGAGCAGGCGATTGAGGAGCTGTCGGTCTACGAGAACGTCGCCATGGTGCACGAGCACTCCCGCCTGCGGGCCGCAACCCGCCGTGAGGACGTGCTCGGTGCCATCTCGCTCGTCGGCCTGGAGTCGGTCGCCTACGCCAGGGTGGGCACGTTGGGCAGCGGCGAGCGCCGTCTTGTCGAGGTGGCCCGGGCCATCGTCGGCAAGCCCCGTCTGGTGCTGCTCGACGAGCCGGCGGCGGGCCTGCCGGACGAGGAGACCGCGCACCTGGGCCAGATCATCCGGGGCATTCCGGAACACACCGGGGCGATGGTCATCCTCGTCGATCACGACATGAGCCTCGTCTCCGGCTGCTGCTCGCGCACCGCCGTCCTTGACTTCGGCAAGATGATCGCCTCCGGCCCCACCGCCGAGGTGCTGCGTGACGAGCGGGTCGTGCGGGCGTATCTGGGCACCGAGGCGCTGGCATGAGCTCGACGGCCGACACCACGCCGGCCGGCATGCTCACGCTGCGCGACCTGGTGGTCGCCCGCGGTGGGCGCGACGTTGTGCGCGGCGTCTCGCTTGACGTCGCGGCCGGTGAGGTGACGGCCCTGCTCGGCCCCAACGGCGCCGGCAAGTCAAGCATGGTGCTGGCCCTCGGTGGCGTGCTCCCGCTGAAGGCGGGCGAGGTGATGCTCGGCGACCACAACCTCGCCGGCCGCCGGCCGGAGCGCATCCGGCGCGCCGGTCTGGCCATCGTCCCGGAGGGCCGGCGGCTGCTGCCTGACCTGACAGTCGAGGACAACATCCGGATCGCCACCTACTCGATGCCGGCCCGCGAGGCCAGGTCCGGCCGCAAGCGGGCACTGGAGATGTTCCCGGAGCTGGAGAAGCGCCTGCCCAACCAGGCACGCGCGCTGTCCGGCGGCGAGCAGCAGATGGTCGTCCTCGCCCAGGCGCTCGTCTCCGAGCCCCGGTTCGTGATCATCGATGAGCTCTCCCTCGGCCTGGCTCCCGTCGTGGTGCAGCGGTTGATCCCCACCATCGCCCGTGTGGCCGAGGCGGGCATCGGCGTGCTGCTCATCGAGCAGTTCGCGACCGTGGCACTGGCCATGTCCAACCGGGCATACGTGATGGAGGGCGGGCGGATCCAGTACTCCGGCGAGGCCAAGGAGCTGCGCGAGAAGCCGGAGCTGCTGCATTCGGCCTACCTGCTGCGCGGCGGTGCCAACGGCAGCCCGGCCGCGACCGAGACCCTGCCGGCCGGCGGATGAGCACCGGGCTCGGCGCGCACCCGGCCGCGGGCCGGCGCACCACGCCGCCGTTCCGCGCCGATCACGTCGGCAGCCTGCTGCGCCCTCCGCGCCTGCTCCAGGCCCGCGACGACCGCGCCGCCGGACGGATCACCGCTCAACAGCTGCGCGACATCGAGGACGAGGAGATCCGCAAGGTCGTCGCCATGCAGCGCGACGTCGGCCTTCAGTCGGCCACCGACGGGGAGTTCCGCCGGGGGTCATGGCACATGGACTTCATCTACCAGCTCGGCGGGATCGAGAAGGTCGAGGGCGAGATCGAGGTCCAGTTTCGCAACGCCGACGGGACCGTCGACTTCCGTCCGGCGGCGATCGCGGTCAACGGCCCGGTCCGCCTCGAGCACACCATCTTCGCCGACGACTTCCGGTTTTTGCAGGGCATCGTCGCCGACGGCGTGACGCCGAAGCTGACGATCCCCTCGCCGAACATGGTCCATTACCGCAGCGGTCGCGCCGCCCTTGACCCGGCGGTCTATCCGGATATCGAGCCGTTCTGGGCCGATCTCGGCGCCGCCTACGCCGAGCAGGTGCGCGCGATCGCGGCCCTGGGGTGCGAGTACCTCCAGTTCGACGACACGACGCTCGCCTACCTCAACGATCCCCGGCAGCGAGAGGCACTGACCAACCGCGGCGACGATGTCACCCACCTGCATGAGACCTACGTGCGCAACATCAACGCCGCGCTGGCTGGCCGGCCGGCGGGGCTGACCGTCACCACCCACCTGTGCCGTGGCAACTTCCGCTCCTCGTGGGCGGCCGAGGGCAGCTATGACTACGTCGCCGAGACGCTGTTCGGCGGGCTTGACGTGGACGGTTTCTTTTTGGAGTACGACGACGCCCGGTCCGGGGGCTTTGAGCCGCTGCGCTTCGTGCCGCCGGGCAAGATGGTCGTGCTGGGGCTCATCACCTCCAAGCGGGGGGAGCTGGAGAGCCGCGACGAGCTGCACCGCCGGGTGGAGGAGGCGGCCCGGGTGATTCCGATCGAGCAGCTCTGCCTGTCCCCGCAATGCGGGTTCTCCTCGACGGTCGAGGGCAACGCCGTCACCTACGAGGAGCAGGTGGCAAAGCTGGAACTGGTTGTCGAGACCGCCGCCGAGATCTGGGGCTGACCGCATGCGGGCGGCGGTGACCGAGCGGGTCGGTGCGATGCGCGTCGTCGACCGGCCGGAGCCCCCGGACCCCGGGCCGGGGGAGGTTCTCGTCCATCCGGACGCCGTGGGGATCTGCGGGTCGGACTACAGCTTCTTCTCCGGCCATCTGTCCGAGGCGGCCGGCGGGTCGCAGTTCCCCCGTGTCCTCGGCCACGAGGTCGGCGCGACGGTGGCGGCGCTGGGCGCGGGCTGCCGGGAGGACCTGGCGGTCGGCCGGCGGGTGGCCATGCTGCCGATCAGCTCCTGTGGCGAGTGCTACCCGTGCCGGATTGGGCGCCCGAACGCATGCGACGACTTTCAGCTGGTTGGCATCCACGTCGACGGCGGCATGCAGGACCTGCTCACGCTGCCCCAGGAACAGGTGTTTGCGACCACGGTGACCGACGGGGCGGTGGCGGCCATGGCCGAACCGGTCTCGGTCGCCGTGCATGCCGTGCGCCGGGCGCGGATCAGCCCCGGCGAGCGCGTGGTGGTGCTCGGCGCCGGGCCGATCGGGCAGTGCCTGACGCTCGTGGCCCGCGAGCGGGGCGCCGAGGTCCTGCTCGTCGATCTGCAGGAGAGCCGCTTGAGGCTGGGGCGGCGGATGGGAGCCGAGACGCTTGCCTGGACCGATGCGGATGCGGTCGTCGCCGCGGCCCGGGACTGGGGCGGACCGGGCGGCCCCCCGGTGGCGGTCGATGCCACCGGCGTCCCCGCCGCCGTCCGCGCGATGGTGGAGATGGTCGCCTCCGCCGGCCGGGCGGTGCAGGTGGGTATGTCGCCGGATGAGGTGACGCTGCGCATCGGCAGCCTGACCGAGAAGGAGCTTGACCTGCTCGGCGTCAGCTGCTGCGACGCCGGAGACTTCGCCGAGGCCGTGGGGGTGGTGGAGCGCCATCAGGACGCCGTGGCCGGACTGGTCAGCCACGAGTTCGCGCTGGCGCAGGCGCCGGAGGCCCTGCGGTTCGCGATGAGCAACCCGACGGAGGTGATGAAGGTGGTGATCCGCGGTGAGTGAGGTGTTCGACTACGTGATCGTCGGCGCCGGTTCGGCCGGGTGCGTGCTGGCGGCGCGGCTGAGCGAGGACCCGGACGTGCGCGTCGCCCTGCTGGAGGCCGGCGGCGAGGACAGCGCCCCGGAGATCCGGGTTCCGGCCACCTTCCCGGTCATGTTCAAGACCGAGCTTGACTGGGACCTGCTCGGCGAGCCGGAGCCCGGCATGGACGGCCGCCGCCTGTACCTGCCCCGCGGACGCATGCTCGGCGGCTGCAGTTCGATCAACGCCATGATCTACGTGCGCGGCAACCGGCGTGACTACGACGGCTGGGCGGCCGCCGGATGCACGGGCTGGGGCTATGACGATGTGCTGCCGTACTTCAGGCGCTCCGAGGACAACGAGCGCGGCGAGGATCAGTTTCACGGCGTCGGCGGGCCGCTGACCGTCTCCGACAGCCGCTCCATGCAACCGCTCGTCGACGCGATGATCGAGGCCGGGCGGCAGGCCGGGCATGAGCACAACCCGGACTTCAACGGCGCCCGCCAGGAGGGGGTCGGTCGCTTCCAGCTCACCCAGCGCGACGGCAAGCGCCTGAGCACCGCCGACGCCTTTCTGCGTCCGGCCCGCCGCCGGCCCAACCTCACGGTGCTGACCCACGCGTACGCGCTGCGGCTGCTGTTCGAGGGACGCCGCGCCGTCGGCGTCGAGATCTCGCGCCATGACGAGGTGCAGCGGATCCGGGCCGAGCGCGAGGTCATCGTGTCCGCCGGGGCCTACTACTCACCGCAGCTGCTCATGCTCTCCGGGATCGGCCCGGAGGATCAGCTGGCGCCGATGGGGATCGAGATCCGCGAGGCGCTGCCGGTGGGCGCCAACCTCCAGGACCACTGCATGGTCAATCTCAACTACATGACCGAGGCCCCCTCCCTGTTCGGCGCGATCACGCCGGAGAACTTCGCCCTGCTGGAATCCGAAGGCCGGGGCCCGCTGACGTCGAACATCCCGGAGGGCGCCGGGTTCTTCCGCGCGCGCTCCGGCGTCGACGCGCCGGACGTTGAGTTTCACTTCGCCCCGTCGATGCTCTACGACCAGGGCCTGACCGCCCCGGAGGCCGGCGGCATCGCCTACGGGCCGGTGGTCATCAAGCCGACCAGCCGGGGGCGGGTGATGCTCCGCTCCCCCATGCCGACCGCCAAACCGCGGATCGTGTGCAACTTCCTCACGACCGAGGAGGACCGCGCCAGCATGCTGGCCGGGATGAAGCTGGCGCTGGACATGGCGCAGCAGCCGGCGCTGAAGGCCGTCGGCCTCACGGCCTTCCGGGTGCCGGACTCTGACTCCGACGAGGACCTGATGGCCTTCGCCCGGCGCGAGGGGATGACGGTGTTCCACGCCGCCTCCACGTGCGCGATGGGCGCGGTCGTCGACCCGGAGCTGCGCGTCTACGGCTGCGAGAGCCTGCGGGTCGTCGACGCGTCGGTGATGCCGGAGATCACCCGCGCCAACACCAACGCGCCGGTGATCATGATCGCCGAGCGGGCCGCCGATCTGATTCGTGCCGCTGCGTCGGCCCAGACGGCGGCGGAGGTCGTCGCATGATCGCCCGCCACGTTCTCGACGACGCCACGGCGACGCTCGTCCGGACGGTGTGCGAGCTGATCGTCCCCGGATGCGAGCGTGTCGGCGCCGAGGTCTATATCGATGCCCTGCTCGCCCGCATGCCCGGTGCAGATCGCGCTTTCGCCCTGGCCGCATTCGCAGCGCTCCAGGAACCGGCACAGCGGGGCGAGGCGGGGCTGACCGAGGTCCAGTTCACGCCGGAGTTCCAGCTGGTACGCGCCCTCGCCTGCGAGGCCTTCTACTCAGACTTCGTGGCGCCGGACGCCCCCGGTCCCGGAGCGTGGAGCGAGATCGACTTCGCGCCCCCCATGGCCGCGCGCCTGGCCAAGGACTGGTCGTACCTGGGGGTTGCCCCATGAGCGAGCGGTTTGAGGTCATCGTCGTCGGCTCCGGCGCCGGGGGCGGCCTGATCGCCGGCGAGCTGGCCGATGCCGGCCGCCGGGTGCTGCTGCTGGAGTCCGGGCCGCACCGGACCGCGGCTGACTTCACGCGCTGGGAGGCCCACGCCAACCATGACATCTGGTGGCCGATCGCCATGGCCGAGGGGCGGGCGGGCTCAGCCGACGAGCCGCCGCTGCTGCTGTTCCGCGGTCACTGCGTGGGCGGCACCACGACGATCAACACGAAGGTGGCGCTGCGCCCCACCGAGCAGGACTACGAGAAGTGGCACGCCGCCGGCGGGCTGCTCGGCGAGCGGGGGGCCCCGTTCGCCGAGGAGGATCTGGCCGCGCACCTGGACCGCGTGCAGACCCGTCTGGGCGTGCGCGAGCGCGCCGACTGGGGGACCTGCGTGCACACCGTGGAGCCCGGGTTCCGGGCGCTGGGCGCCCAACTTGAGCCGGTCATGTCCTACACCGACCACAACTGCATGCGGTGTGGGTCATGCCTGCAGGGCTGCCCCACCAACGCCGGCAAGAACACGATGAACACCTACATCCACCCGCCGTGGGCCGAAGGGCGACTTGACCTGCGGGCCGGCTGCCACGTCGAGCGGGTGGTCATCGAGGACCGCGGCGAGGGACCGCAGGCGACCGGCGTGCAGTATGTCGACGGCGCCGGGGAGCGCCACGCCGTCGCCGCCGAGGTCGTCGTCGTGGCCGGCGGTGCGCTCGCCTCGCCGCAACTGCTCCTGCGCTCCGGCGTGCGCGAGGCGGCCGCGGGGTCGCCGTCGAGCGCGCTCATCGGCCGCCACATCGGCTTTCACCCGGCGCGCCTGGTCGAGGGCCTGTTCGACGAGCCCCAGGACGCGCATATGGTCTACCCCATCTCCGCGCACTGCATGAAGTTCCAGCGCGACGAGGACGGCGGCTTCATCGTCGAGGCGGCCACCATCCAGGATCCCATCGGCTTCGCCACCGCGCTGTGCCGCGAGGACGGCGTGCCGCTGTGGGGCCGGGAGCTGACCGACCTGATGCGCCGCTACCGCTACTTCAGCGGCCTTCTCACCATGGTCTCGGACGAGAACCACGGCGTTGCCTGGATCGACGACACCGGCCGCGACCGCTATGCGTACGAGTGGAGCGAGGTCGAGCGCGAGCGCAACGCGGCCTCGCTTCAGTTCGCCCGCGAGGTCCTGAAGGCATCCGGGGCCGCCCGCGTGCTGCACACCGGGCTGCTGAGCACGCACGTCCAGGGCGGCTGCCGGATGGGGTCAGACCCGGAGCGATCGGTCGTCGACGCCCGCGGCGAGTCGCACGACGTGCGCCGTCTGTTCGTCGGCGACGGCTCCGTGGTCCCGTGCACGCTCTCGGTCAACCCGTCCCTGACGATCATGGCGCTGGCCAGCCGGCTGGCGGCGTACCTGGCCGACGGGGAACATGGGTATTTCGGCGGTCGCCGCGCCGCGCCGGCGGCCGCGGCCTAAGCGCCCCGTCTGCCGCACCACGCCGGCAGACGCTCAGGCGAGGGCGACCTCGACGAGCAGCGGCTCGCGGCGCTCACCCAACCCGGGCAGCACGTCGTCAAAGCAGGCGATCAGCTGCTCATGGGTGGTGATGTTGACGGCGGGGCAGCCCAGGCAGCGGGCCATTCCGGCGATGTCGATGGAGCCGAACGCCGGCCAGGCGGCGCAGGCGTTGGCCGCCCGGGCCAGCCCGTCCATCACCGCGTAGCTGCCGTTGGCCATCACCACCAGCAGCACCCCCACCTCGTAATGAGCCGCGCTCCACAGCGCCTGGATGGCGTACATCGACGACCCGTCGCCGACGATGCCGATGACCGGCCGTTGCGGATCACCCATCCGCAACCCCACCGATCCGGCCAGGCCGAAGCCCAACCCGCCGTTGCCGCCGGCCACGAAGCCGCCGGGGGTTTGCACGGGAATCCGGGCGTACAGCTCCGGCTGGCTCGACGGGGTCTCCTCGACGATCACCGCCCGCGGCGGGAGGCGCTCGGCGAGAGCGGCGTAGACATGGCCGGGGGTCAGCGGCTCCTCCGGACCGGGCGGAGCCGGAGCCGGCGGGCGCCGGAGCGGAGGCGGCGGCTCGGTGTCACGCTCGGCCACCTGCTCCACCAACGCCGCGCACGCCGGCTCGATGGGCGCGATGACGGCGAGCGCGCACGGACTGCGGTAGGCCTCGGCCGGATCGTCGGTGAGGACCGCGACGCGCGTGCCCTCGCTGACCATCGGCCCGTCGTCGTCAAGCAGGTACAGGCGGAACGCATTGGTCCCCACGGCCACCACGAGGTCGTGGGCGGCCAGGGTCTCCCGCACCAGCCGCCGGCGCCACGGGAGATGCCCGGCGAACTGCGGGTGGTCCTGCGGGAAGGCGGCCGCCCGGGCAAACGACTCCTGCCACACGGGGCACCGCAGGCGCTCGGCCAGCCCCACCACCGACTCCCAGCACTCCCGTCCCTGGCCGCCGCGCCCGACGACGAGCGCCGGCGCCTGCGCCCGGTCGATCATCTCGGCCAGTTCCCCCACCTCGGCGGGGGCGACCGTGCTCGTGCGCACGGTCTGCTCCGGCCAGCCGGCGGCGTACTCGTCGGCCGGCTCCATCCAGTCCCCCATGGGCACGACGACCAGCGCCGGGCCCCGTCCGGAGACCGCCTCGTGGTAGGCCCGGGCGATCGCCCCCGGCACATCCTGGGCCCGCACGGGCAGGCTCGACCACACCGGGTATTCGCCGGCGAGGCGCTCCAGCGCGCGGCCGGTGAGAAACGGCTCGTAGGCGAGCTGACGCCGGTCCTGTTGGCCGACGACGATGACGAGGGGGACGCGCATATCCCGCGCGTTGGCGATCGCGTTGACGGCATTGCCCAGCCCGGGGGCCGTGTGCAGGTTGACGAACGCCGGTTCGCCGCGGGCCATCGCCCAGCCGGTCGCCATGCCGACGACCGAGCCCTCGTGCAGACCGAGGACGAAGTGGATGTCCGGCGGAAGCCCGGTGAGGAACGGGATCTCGGTGGAGCCGGGGTTGCCGAAGATCGTCGTCAGACCGAAGCCGCGCATGACGTCGAACACGGCCTCGCGCACGGTTCTGGACGCGGACATCGTCTGACTGCGATCGTCTCTCGCCGGCACCATTGTGCGTTGCGCGTCGTCGATCATCCCTGAGCTCGCTCGTGGCGCTTCCCGGAGGCCTACGCTATCACGTACGCTTTGAGAACATTCGGTCACATTGCGTACGCCGGGGACCCGGCGTGAGCGGTGAACGAGCCGGAGCCCGGCGCCTGACGGTGCCGTGGGGAGAGCGAGGAGAGAGACAGACGTGTCACTGAAGGACGCGCACGACCGGACCCCGTTGAGCGAGCCGCGGCCGCCTGGGACGGCAGCCGGCGGCCACGACGCACCGGCGCCTGGGACGGCAGCGGGCGGCAGCGATCCCGCGGACCTCGGTGTCCTGGAGGCGGCAGCGCAGCTGCGGGCCCGCCGGCTGTCCTGCGCCGAGCTGACCGAGGCGTGCCTGGACCGGATCGCGAGCCGCAACGGCGGCGAGCCGTCCTTCGACGGCGCCCCGGAGGCCATCAACGCGTGGGTGCGCGTGTATCCGGAGGTGGCCCGAGCCGCCGCGGCGGCGGCCGATGCCCGCTTCGCCCGCGACCCGGATCCGCCCGTGCTGTGCGGCATCCCGGTGGGCCTCAAGGACCTGTTCGCGGTGCGCGGGCTTCCGGTGACCGCCTCCAGCCGGGTGCTCCAGGACGCCCCGGCGCCGGCGGACGCCCCCGTCTGGAGCCGGCTGGCGCAGGCCGGGATGGTCCTGCTCGGCCACACCCACGCGCATGAGTTCGCCGCCGGCGGGACAACCGACCAGGTGGGAAATCCGTGGGCGCTGGATCGCGTCGCCGGCGGCTCCAGCGGTGGCAGCGCCGCGGCCCTGGCGGCGCGGATGACCCCGGCGGCCGTCGGCAGCGACACCTGTGGTTCGCTGCGCATCCCCTCGGCCTGCTGCGGGACGAGCGCGATCAAGCCCACCCACGGACGCCTCCCCCTCGACGGGGTCATCCCGCTGGCGCCGACCCTTGACCATCCGGGGCCGATGGCGCGTACGGTCGCCGACTGCTCCGCGCTGCTCGCCGGCATGGGCCACGGCAACCCGCCGGCCGATCCGACGTGTCCCCCACCGGCGCCCCTGGGCGAGCTGCCGCTGCGTCCGCGCTCCGGCTCCCGGCCGCTGGCGGACCTGACGATCGCGCTGACCAGCCGGACCGAGGGGCTGGCCCTGGAGGCGGAGGTGGCGGCGGGGTTCGACGCGGCCCGCGCCGCGTGTGAGCACCTGGGAGCCCGTGTCGTCGCGGTGCCCGTGCCGAAGCCGCTGGACTGGGACGACGTCACCCGGATCCTGCTCACCGAGGTCTGGGCCTACCACGCGCGCCATGTGGCGGCCGCCGAGCGCTACCGCCCGGCGATTGCCGAGTTTGTGGAGGCGGCGCAGGGCTTCACCGACGTGGCCGCGTATCTGGAGGCGCAACGCGGGCGCGCGTCGCTCACTGCCGCGTGGGAGGCCTGGTTTGTGGAGCACGGCATCGATCTGGTGCTTGAGCCGACGCTTCCGATCGTGCCCTACGGCCGGGGCTCCGGCTACGAGCGCGGGCATGCGGGCGGCGCCGGCGATCCCATGATCGAGCTGACGGCCCTGTGGGACATGACCGGCATGCCGGTCGCCGCGCTCCCGGTGACCTGGCAGGTGGGCGTGTCGCTGATCGCCCCGCGCGGCGCGGAGACGGGGCTCATCCAGGCGGCGATCGACCTGCAGGAGCATGGGCTGGGGGTCCCGGAGTGGGCGCCGCCTGGGAGAATCGACGCTGTACTGGACCGTTCGGAGGACAGATGATCGGCGACATCCTGTGGGAGCCGCCGGCCGACCTGCGCGAGCGAACCGAGGTCGGCCGGTTCATGAACTGGCTGCGTGACCATCGAGGGCGTGACTTCTCCTCCTACGAGGAGCTCTGGCGCTGGTCGGTGACCGACCTGGAGGGCTTCTGGGGCGCCATCTGGGAGTTCTACGGCGTGCGCGCCCATGCGCCGTACGAGCGGGTCCTCGCCTCGGCGCAGATGCCGGGGGCGGTGTGGTTTGCGGGTGCCCGGCTCAATTACGCGGAGCACCTGCTGGGCGGCGAGGAGGACGGCGACCGCGTGGCGGTGCTCGGCCAATCGCAGACGCGCGCGCCGGTGCAGCTGACATTCGGCGAGCTGCGCGAGCAGGTGGCGCGGGCGCGGGCCGGACTGCAGCGGCTCGGCGTGGGACCCGGTGACCGCGTCGTCGCCTACCTCCCAAACATCCCGGAGACGCTCGTCGCCTTCATCGCCACCGCCAGCCTGGGAGCCGTCTGGGCGGCATGCGCTCCGGAGTTCGGCGCGCGCAGCGTCGTCGACCGGTTCGCGCAGATTGAGCCCAAGGTCCTGCTCGCGATCGGCGGCTACGGGTATCGCAACCGGTACGTCGACCGGCGCGCCGAGGTGGAGGCGATCCGAGCGCGCCTGCCCACGCTGGAGCACGTCGTCGGCGTGCCCTATGGCGAAACCGATGTGGCGGACGCGGTGCCCTGGCCGGAGCTGACGGCGCAGGAGGGTCGCCTGGAGTTTGAGGCGGTGCCGTTTGACCATCCGCTCTACGTGCTGTTCTCGTCCGGCACGACCGGGCTGCCCAAGGCGATCGTGCACGGCCACGGCGGTCAGCTGGTGGAGCATGTGAAGAACCAGGGCATCGGTTGGGATCTCAAGCCCGGGGAGCGGCTGCAGTGGTTCTCAACGACGGCGTGGATGATGTGGAACGCGCTGGTCTCGGCGCTGCTGCTGCGGGCCTCGATCGTGATGCTCGACGGCGATCCCGCGTGGCCTGACCTCGCCGAGCAGTGGCGGTTGGCCGAGCGCAACCGGGCGACGGTCATGGGCGTCTCGCCGCCGTACCTGATGGCCTGCCGCAAGGCGGGCCTTGACCTGCGCCGCGACTTCGACCTGAGCTCTCTGCGCGTGCTGTGCACGGCCGGCTCCCCCCTGCCCGCCGAGGGCTATCGCTGGGTCTACGAGCAGCTGGGCCCGGACATTCTGCTGATCAACGGCTCCGGCGGGACCGACGTCTGCACCGGGCTGGTGTCCGGATGCTTCGCCACCCCGGTCTATGAGGGGGAGATCTCATGCGCCTGCCTGGGCGTTGACGCCAAGGCGTTTGACGAGGACGGCCGCCAGGTGGTGGGTGAGCTGGGCGAGCTGGTCATCACCCGGCCGATGCCCTCGATGCCGGTGGCGCTGTGGGGCGACACCGACGGCGACCGCTACCGCTCCTCCTACTTTGACCGCTATCCGGGCGTCTGGCGCCAGGGGGACTGGATCAAGTTCACCGAGCGCGGCAGCTGCGTGCTCACCGGGCGCTCGGATGCGACGCTGAACCGGGGCGGCGTCCGGCTCGGCACCGGCGAGTTCTACTCGGTCGTCGAGGAGTTCCCGGAGCTTGCCGACGCGCTCGTCGTGCACCTGGAGGACGACGCCGGCGGGATGGGCGAGCTGCTGCTGTTTGTGGTGCCGGCGGCTGGCGCCGTCGTCGACGAGACGCTGCTCGGCCGTGTCAGGGACGCGCTGCGCCGTGAGCTCTCGCCCCGCCACGTCCCGGACCGCATCGTGCCGGTCAGCGCCATCCCGCGCACGCTCACCGGCAAGAAGCTGGAGGCACCGGTCAAGCGCATCCTGCGCGGCGAGCCGGCGGAGCGGGTGGCCAGCCGCGATTCGCTCGCCGATCCCGGGGCGCTGGACGCGTTCGTCAGCCTGGCCGCCGCGCGGGCCGGGCAGGAGGCTTCCCTACCATAGGCAGCGGAGAGACGCCGACACGGTCGGCCTGGGAGGAAGGAGACGCGATGGCGCTCGCCGACGCACCGCCACACGAGGGACGAGACCCGCGGCCGCGGGCGCGGGCGCGCGCGTGCCCGGAACCGCCGGCCGGGCTGGAACGGTGGCGTCCCCGGGGGCTGGACCCGGCGACGCGACTGCGATCGTGGTCTGAGATCCTGGCCGAGACGCACCTGGCGTTCGACGTGCGCCCGGCGCCGCGGACGCCCGCTCGGTTTCAGGCGGTCGTCACCCGGCGGCAGATCGGCGATCTGATGCTCGTCGACTGCGCCGCCTCGCCGTTCATCGGCCACCGCTCGCGCGCGGTGATCGGCGAGCGGGCTCAGGACAGCCATGAGAACGTCCTCGGCTTTCAGTTCGTGGGCAAGGGCGTCGAACTGGTGCGCGAGGGCGACCGTCAACTGGCGCTCACCCCCGGCGACGTCGTGCTCTGGGACGGCCTGGAGCCAACGGAGATAGAGATCGCCGAGCCGTTCTACAAGCGGACGCTGCTGTTCCCGCGTGACCGGGTGCTGGCCGTGTGCCCGCGCCTGGCCGGGCTTGATGCCCTCCCCTCCCTGGCCGGCAGCGCCTCCGCCCGGCTGCTGGTGCGGTTCATGAACGCCATGGCGGCCGAGCTTCCGGAGCTTGACCCGTCGGCGGCCGCCGCGGCCGCCAACGCCGCCCTTGAGCTCCTGCGGGCCGCGGTGGAACCGGCGCTGCCCAACGATCGAGCCGCGGCGCGGGCCGCGATGCGGGCCGAGATCACCCGGTATGTCCGCACCCACCTCCAGGACCCGCAGCTGGGCCCGGCGACCATCGCGCGCGCCTACGCGATGTCGGTGCGCACTCTGCACGCCCTGTTTGAGGACGTGGACGCGTCGGTGGCCGGGCTGGTGCGCGCCGAGCGTCTCGCCCGCTGCCGCCAGGACCTGCAGCAACGCAACGGCGGCTCGGTCACCGACATCGCGTTCCGCTGGGGGTTCTCGGACGCCGCACACTTCTCCCGCGTGTTCAAGCGCGAGTTCGGCGCGACACCCAGCGAAGTCCGCCAGGCGGCGCTGGCCACCTCGGCGTGAGCGGGTTGATGGAGGGCAAGGCGGGGCTGGTCACGGGCGCGGCCAGCGGCATCGGCCGTGCCTGCGCGCTGCGCTTCGCCGCTGAGGGAGCGGCCGTTGTCGTCGCCGACCTGCCGGGCGCCGTGGAGGGTGCCGAGGAGACGGTGGAGCAGATCACCGCCGCCGGCGGCCAGGCTGAGTTCTTCCCCTGCGACGTCTCGAGCGCGGCGGCCAACGAGGGGCTCGTCGCCCACGTCCTCCGGCGCCACGGCCGGCTGGACTTCGCGCACAACAACGCCGGCATCGGCGTCCACCACCTCCTGCACGAGACCTCCGACGAGGATTTCGACCGGGTCATCGCCGTCAACCTGCGCGGCACCTTCCTGGGCATGAAGCATCAGATCCGGGCCATGCTGGCCAACGACATGCCGAACCGCGGCACGATCGTCAACACCTCCTCCAACGCCGGCCTGCGGGCGGTGACGATGCTGAGCGCCTACGCGGCCAGCAAGCACGGGATCCTCGGCCTGACCAAGAACGCCGCCGTCGAGTACGCCAACGAGGGCATCCGGGTCAATGCCGTCTGCCCGGGCGCGATCATGACGCCGCTCATGTCCGACCAGCCGCCGGAGCGCCAAGCCGAGATCCTCGCCCCCCAGGCGATGACGCGCTTCGGCGACCCGTCCGAGGTGGCGGCGGCCGTCGTCTGGCTGTGCTCAGAGCAGGCCTCGTTCGTCACCGGCGTCGCCCTGCCGGTCGACGCGGGATCGGTGGCGTGGGTGTCGGCCCACAGCCCGTGAATGCCTCAGTCGGTCATCGGCCCCCCTGTTCCCCGGCGCCACAGGGCGCGCTCATGTCGATCATCGGCGCCGCCCCTTGTTCCGCGCGCCCCAGGTGTCGGTCTGGCTGTGGCAGTTCGGACACAGCAGCCGGAGATTCTCCAGCCGGTTGTCGAGGCCGTCACCGTTGACGTGGTGGAGTTCCAGCGAGAGGGATCTCCCCCGCCACTCGGTCAGCCCGCACGCCTCACACCGATGCTGCTTCAACCCGGCCAACAGCAGCCGCGCCTTCACGTGCTGGCGCGACCGGCGTCGTCCGGCGGCCAGCACGGCGTCCAAGGGCTCCATCCGGGGCCGGGGACGGATCGCTCCACGGCCGATCGCATCCGCCCAGGCGTTGACGCCGAACCCGAATTGTCTCCGGCACTCGGCCGCCGAGTGGCCGGCTTCGTAGTAGGCACGGATTGCCTCCCAGTCATACCGCCGCGACAGGTCCGCACGAGCGGCCAGTCCGAGGTTGCGGACGTGGAAGCAGACCGACGAGGCTGAGATCCCCAGTGTCTGTGCCACCTCTGCCTGGCTGGCCCCCGACGCCAGCAGTCGCCGCACCGCCTCCCGCGTGCTTCCGGGTGCCCGGGGCCTGCGTCCCGTGTCCCTCAGCACGATCACCTGACGCTGAACAGCACCGTGCCACGCCCCGTTGGAGACCCCAAACTCCCTCTGGCACTCGGCGGCCGTGTGGCCCTCCTCATAGAAGGCGGCGATCGCCGGCCAGTCGTATCGTTTCCGGACAGCGGACACGAACACATGTTCGCATCTGGACCGGACGGACCCCTCGCCCGGGGGCTATACTCGGCCCCGCCGCACCCGTGCCTGGTCACGTACCGTAGGCCGGAGTGTCGATTTACTGCGGGATGGAGTAATTGGCAACTCGCCAGGTTCTGGCCCTGGAATTCAAGGTTCGAGTCCTTGTCCCGCAGCCTCCATTTTCCCCCGCGGCCAGCCGGATGGGGAGTCGCCCGGGAACCGCCTGAGGAGAGGACGCGTTCCGACCGGGGGCCGGTCGCGTCGGCGTTCAGCCGATCGCTTCCAGGTCGGTCGACAGGTCACCAAGCGCGTCGGCGCGGTCGGCGATGTCGGTGCCCTCGGCGATGAACCGCCGCGCGTGCTGGAGGTCATCGGAGCGTCCCACGGTGAGGGCGCCGGCGACGCGGCCGTCCTGGAGATAGAAGACGGTGAACGCGCCCTCATCGACCGATCCGCGCACGACCTCGCGGTCCCAGGTGTAGGCCGGGCCGACGTACTCAAGCGACGCCCAGTCTGAGAGGTCGGAGAAGAAGTACGGGACGGCGTCGTGGTCGGTGCGCTTGCCGAGCATGTTGAGCGCGACCGTCTTGCCCTGGCTGAACGCAACATCCCAGTGCTCGACGCGGATGCGGCGGCCCCCGTGGATGACGCTCTCCCATTCGGCGACGTCGCCGGCGGCGTAGACGCCGGGGGTCGCCGTCTCCAGGTGCGAATCGACGCGGATGCCGCCGGTGTCACCAAGTTCCAGCCCGGCGCCGCGGGCGAGCATGGTGTCCGGGGCGACGCCGACGCCGATGACGACCGCGTCGGCGGGCAGCTCGCGGCCGGACTTGGTGACGACGGCGCTCACCCGTCCGTCGCTTCCTTCGAAGCGCTCCAGCTCGTCCTCGCCGTAGATCTCCACGCCGTGCTCGCGCAGGCGGTCATGGAAGAAGCGGCCGGCCCGCGGCCCGAACGTCCGCGACAGGGCGTGCGGCTCCAGCATCACGATCGTGCACTGGCTGCCGAGCTCGGTCAGTGAGGCGGCGACCTCGCTGCCGATGTACGAGCCGCCGATCATGACGACGCGCTTGCCGGATGCGTCGGCGCGGATGGCGTCGCTGTTGCCGAAGGTGCGCAGGTAATGGATGCCCTCCAGCTCGGCGCCGGGGACGTTGAGCCGGCGGACGTTGGCCCCGGTGGCGATGAGCGCCTGGCCGAAGCCGACCTCCTCCTTGTTTGACAGCTTGACGGTGCGCTCCTGGAGATCGAGCTTCATCGCCGAGGTGCGCGTCAGAGCCTCGATCCCCTGTTCGGCGTACCAGTCGGCGGTCTGAAACAGCGCGTCCTCACGCTTCTCCCTGCCCTGGAGGTAGCCCTTGGACAGCGGCGGCCGGTCGTACGGGAGATCCGGCTCCCGCCCCACCAGCAGGATGGATCCATCGGCGCCGGAGCGGCGCAGCCAGCGCGCGCAGTTGCCGGCGGCCAGTCCCCCGCCGATCAGCAGGTAGTCGACGTCGCGGTCGGCCATCTGTCAGCCGCCCGATGGGGCGTTCACGCCGCTGGGCGCGAAGCGGGGCGTGATCTGGTCCTCCAGCCCGGGGTCGAGGATGAGCAGCACCTGGTCGCCGGCGTTGATCACCGATTCGGCCTTGGGGACGAACCCGGTGCCGTCGCGCAGCACGGAGATGATGAGCGAGCCCTCTGGCAGGGCCACGTCGGCAACTCGCAGGCCGGCCGCCGGCGAGCCCTCCCCCACCTCCAGCTCGATGATCTCCAGGTGCTCCTCCTCGAGCGCCAGCAACTGGACGAGGCCGTACTCCGGCACCTCATGCTCGATCAGGCGCAGGATGAGGTCGGTGGCCGACACGGCGGGCTGGACGCCGAGGGTCTTGAAGTGATCGAGGTTGCGCGGGTTGTTCACGCGCGCCACGATCCGGTCCACGCCGTACTTCTCCTTGGCGACCTGACAGATGAGAATGTTGTCCTCATCGTCGCCGGTGACGGCGATCACCAGGTCCGCGCGCTGGATCCCGGCGCGTTCCAGCACCCACATCTCGGTGGCATCGCCGTACTGGACGGCGTGCTCCAACTCCTCCTCCACCACGCGGTAGCGGCGGTGGTCGGATTCGATCAGCGTCACCTCGCGGTCCCTGGCGATGAGCTCCCGGGCGAGGTTCCAGCCGACCTTGCCGGCCCCAGCGATGATCACATACATCTCCTCGCCCACCTTTCAGGCCCCCAGCACAACCTGTTGCGCCTGGTCGATCGCGTGCTGTGTGGGGCAGATCGTGAGCAGCCCCTGCTCGCCGTACCAGGCGGCGCGGGCCGGGTCGGCGACCCGGACAACGACCCGCGGGACCTTGAACCGCCTCTGCGCGAGCTGCGCGATGACGAGGTTGGTGTTGTCCCCGCTGGTGGCCGCCATGAACACGTCGGCCTGATCGATGCCCGCCTCGATGAGGCCGTCGATCTCCAGCGCGGCGCCGACCGTGAAGCGGCCGCCGGCGTCCTCCCAGCTGATCGACTGGTCCTTGTCCAGCCGCTCGTGTGACAGCGGATCGCTATCGAGCACCGACACCTCATGCCCGGCATCCAGCGCCCGTTTGGCGACCGCCGACCCCACGCGGCCGGCCCCGACGATCAGTATGAACATGGCTGCAGACTCTACGGGTTAGCGATTCGTTGAGGCGTTGCGGCGGGGGGCGGCGTGAGCGCGGCGGCGGCGATCACCAGGGCAAACGCCACCAGTCGGACGATCACGCCAAGCCGGCTGGCCGGCATCGGCTCGCCGAACACCAGCGGTCCCGCAGCGATCGTCGTCAGGTTAGCCGCTGCGCTCGTCAATGCGATCATCGGAACCGCATCGCCGAGTTGCAGGCTGCGGGCCGAGATGAGCAGGCCGACGAGGGAGGCGACGAGGATGACGACGGCGAGCGGGTGGACGACAACGCCGATGCCCAGGGCGTTGAGGTGGGAGCTGAGCGCCTTGATCGACGTATCCGACGTCGCCCACAACAGGCCGGCGGAGACGGCCAGGAACCCCGGTCGCCGGGCCGGCAGCGCGCAGGCCAGGCCGATCGCGCCGACGACGCCGAGGAACACGGCCAGCGTGCCGGGGTCATAGCGCGAGTGAGCCGCGGCGGCGTCCCCGCTGAGCGTGGCGGCCAGGAACGCCAGCCCGGCGGCCGTCAGGCCCACGCCGATCCATTCCCGCCGGGAGACGGCGATGCCGAACACGTGGTCGGCGATGACCGTGAGCAGCACCAGCCCGCCGGCGATCACCGACTGCACCAGCGAGATCGGCGCCAGCGCCAGCGCACCCACATGCAGCCCCCAGGAGCCGAGCGCAATCGCGATCCCCAGGGCATACAGCGGCGACCGGAACAGCTCCACCGTGCTCCGCCACGGATGGCGCAACTGCACCGACGGAGCCTCCCGCGCCCCTCGGAACTTGTACAGAAACCCGGCCACCGACCCCAGCGCGGTCAGCAGCGCCAGCAGCAATCCCACCTCAACTGAGAACGACATCACACCGCACAGTAGTCACAGCCCGGGACAGCCGCGCTCTCCGACCTGGGCCAACCGCAGCCGATCGGCCAGCGCGCCCCTGAGCCAACGGTCGGCCAGCGCAGCAATCAACCCGCTGGCGGGAGAGGGCAGACAGCCGAGGGGGCGGGGGCTGCATCCTCATCGCCGGGGCACTAGGGGGAGCAAAAGGGCGCATTCGCGTCTTGGCAGACCCCCGGTGCCCCGGGATGAGCGGTGCAGTCCCCCGCACGACAACGAGGAACGACGTCTCAGGTGATGAGCGGGATGATCAGCAGCGCCACGATGTTGGCGACCTTGATCATGGGGTTGATCGCCGGCCCGGCCGTGTCCTTGTACGGGTCGCCGACCGTGTCGCCGGTGACCGCCGCGGCGTGAGCCTCAGACCCCTTGCCGCCGAACGCGCCGTCCTCGATCAGCTTCTTGGCGTTGTCCCACGCGCCGCCGCCCGCCGTCATCGAGACGGCGACGAACAGGCCGACGACGATGACGCCGATCAGCAGGCCGCCGAGCGCCTCGATGCTGATCACGCCGACGACCACGGTGAGCACGATCGGAATCAGCGCCGGGAGGATCATCTCCCGCTGCGCCGCCCGGGTGACGAGCGCCACTGCCGTGCCGTACTCCGGCGTGTCGGTGCCCTCCATGATCCCGGGCTTCTCCCGGAACTGGCGGCGGACCTCCTCCACCACGGCGCCGCCGGCCCGGCCGACTGCCTCCATCGACAGCGCGGCGAACAGGTACACCATGAGCCCGCCCACAAGCAGACCGATGAGCACCGGCGGTGAGCCGATCGAGAACGTGATCACATGCCCCTTGGTCGACACCTCGCGGCTGAACGCGTCGAACAGCACGAGCGCGGCGAGCACGGCCGAACCGATGGCGTAGCCCTTGGTCACGGCCTTGGTCGTGTTGCCGACCGCGTCGAGGGGGTCGGTGACGTTCCGGACCTCTTCAGGCAGGTCGGCCATCTCGGCGATGCCGCCGGCGTTGTCGGTGATGGGGCCGAACGCGTCGAGCGCGACGATCAGGCCGGTCAGCGACAGCTGCGCCATGACGGCCACCCCAATGCCGTAGATGCCGGAGGTACCGCCTCCGGCCAGCTTCCAGGAGCCGAGGATGCCGAGCGCCAGCACGATGGCCGGCGCGGCGGTCGCCTGCATGCCCTGGGCCAGCCCCTGGATGATGTTGGTGGCGTGGCCGGTCTGGGAGGCGCGGGCGGTGCTCTTGACGGGCGAGAAGCGCGTCGAGGTGTAGAAGTCGGTGATCACGAACAGGCAGGCGGTGACCCCGATGCCGATCAGCGCGCACAGGTAGAAGTGCCACCACTTGGGACCGGGGGCGTGGCCGGTGGCCAGGCCGATCGCGTGCACGCCCTTGAGCGTCACGCCGTCCATGAGGTAGCGGGTGATGGGGATGAACGCGAGGGCGGCGAGGACGCCGGAGACGATCAGGCCCTGATAGAGCGCCCGCTCGACGTTGCCCGCCCGCGACTTGACCGCGAACGTGCCGATGATGGAGGCGAGGATCGACGCCCCGCCGAGCACCAGCGGGTACAGGGCGACGTTGGTCGACTGGTCAAACAGGAGGACGCCGAGCAGCATCACGGCCACCGCGGTGACCGCGTAGGTCTCGAACAGGTCGGCCGCCATGCCGGCGCAGTCGCCGACGTTGTCGCCCACGTTGTCGGCGATCACCGCCGGGTTGCGGGGGTCGTCCTCCGGGATGCCGGCCTCGATCTTGCCCACCAGGTCGGCGCCGACGTCGGCCGCCTTGGTGAAGATGCCGCCGCCGAGGCGGGCGAACACCGAGATGAGCGAGCCGCCGAAGGACAGGCCGATGAGCGAGTTGACCGCGTCATGCGGCGAATAGCCCAGGATCCAGGTCAGCACCCCGTAGTAGCCGGCCACGCCGATGAGCGCCAGGCCGACGACGAGCAGGCCGGTCACGGCGCCGCCGCGGAAGGCGACATCCAGCGCCCGGGACACGCCCCCGCGGGCCGCCTCGGCCACCCGGGCATTGGCCCGGACCGAGACGTTCATCCCGGTGTAGCCGGCGGCGGCCGAGAACACCGCGCCGATGGCGAAGCCGATCGCCACCCGGATGTTCTGAAGCGGGATGAGCAGGATGAACACGACCACGCCGACGCCGGCGATCGTCGCGTACTGCCGGTTCAGGTAGGCGCGGGCGCCTTCCTGGACCGCGGCCGAGATCGTCCGCATGCGCTCGTTGCCGGCCGACAGGCTCAGCAGCGAGCGAGACGTCACCACGCCGTACACAACGGCGCACGCCGCGCAGACGAGCGCGATGATGACGCCATGCTGCGTCAGGAAGTTATTCAAGGATCCTCCAGGAAGCTCTCTTGGTTTGCGGCGAGGTGGAACGCCGCCATCACAACGGCAAAAGGGGCCACCGCGGCGACGCGGAGGCCCCGGCTTTAGCCCGGCGCGAGTGTACCGCGCTGCCCCGGCGGACGTCGTAGCGTCTGCTGCGAGCGTCGGCTCGCGAACGTCGCCGGCTACTGACCGGGCACCCAGAGCCGCCCGCTGCGCTGGGCCGGGCCCGGCTCGCCGGGCTGCGCCTGGGGCGCGGGCTCGGACGGACGCGGGGCCTCAGCCCCGGGCCTCTGGCCCCCGGCGGGCGGGGCCCCACCACCGGCCGCGGCCTCGCCCGGGCCGGGTTCGCCGGTTCCGCCCAGGCGCACGTAGGCGAGTTGGAGCTGCGAGAGAGCATCGCGGATGGGCCCCGCCTGGGGCGGCGCGGTCTGCTCCACCAGGGGCATCAGCGCCCGGACGGCCTCGATGGCCACGCGGACCTGGCCGAGATCGCGCTCATCCTCGGCGCCGGGGGCCATTCCGGTGCGGCGCATGCCCAGGTTGATGAGCGAGACGACCTGCTCAAGCAGGATCTGCTCGACGCGGATCTTCTTGATCTCGGCCTCGTAGGCGGCGCGCAGTTCTTCTTCGGAGGGTTGATCGCTGGTGCTCATCTGCGTCTGCTTTCGGTGTGGTTTCCGGCCGTCGCCTCAGCGGCGCGGCGTCTCCAGTACTCCAGAGTAGGTCTCCCGGGTCTCCGCCTGCACCGCGGCGTAGACCTCCGGCAGGCTCATGCCGGACTCCAGCATCCGGCGCTGACGCTGGGCTCCGTTGAGCGCCGGCAGGCTGACCTCCAGCCCCAACTCGGACCGAACCGGCCCCGTCCACTCCAGCAGGCGGTCCAGCGCAGCGGCGGCCGGATAGGTCTCGAGTCGCTCCAGATCGAGCAGATCCCCGTCGAGGCCGTAGCGAATCGCCCGCCACATGTTCTCCTCGATGAGCCGGTTGGGCAGATCGGCGTACGGCACCCGCTCGTCGTGGTCTCGCATCGCCTGGGCGACGCAGGCGACGATGAGCGCCGCAAGTCCGTCGGACTCGCCGGCGGTGCCCTGGGCATCGCAGATGCGCACCTCGACGGTGCCGAAGGAGAAGTGGGGCCGGATCGACCACCAGACCTGGGTGTACTCGACGATCGAGCGCGTGCGCACGAGCAGGTCGATGTAGTCGGCAAACGGCTGCCAGCCGCCGAACGCATCCGGCACTCCGCAGCGGGGGAAGCTCTTGGTGAACGTCTGCGTGCGCGCGGTGTGCAGCCCGGAGTCCGAACCATCGAGGAACGGCGAGTTGGCCGAGATGGCGAGCAGCACGGGCAGCACGGGACGCAGCCGGTCGCACACCGCCACCGCCCGGTCGGCCCCGCGGACACCGACGTGGACGTGGATCGAGAATGTGTTGTTGCGCCAGGCGACGTACTTGAGGCCGTCCTCCACTCGCCGGTAGTGCTCGGTATCGATGATGTGCTGCCGGCGATAGTCAGACCACGGGTGCGTGCCCGTCGCTCCCAGCTCAAGATCCTGCGCGGCGGCGAGCGCGAACAGGCGACGGCGCAGCTCGCGCTGGGCGGCACGGGCGGCGGCGAGATCCTCGTTGCGGCCGGAGCGGATCTCGATCTCGGAGGAGATGAGCTCCCCGGCGATGGCGGGAGCGAGCAGCTCATCTGAAGCGGCGGCGTCACGCAGTTGCTCGAAGCGCCCGATCAGGCCGAGCTCGACCGGGTCGAGCAGGGCGAATTCCTCCTCGAGGCCGATCGTGTAGTCGGTCGACCGCTCGAACGCCTCGTGCGCAGTGTCCAGATCAAGCTCCACGATGTGCCGTCAGAGACCGCTAGGTCAGGTAGAAGTACAGCGCGTAGAGCAGGTCGACGGCGGGGCTCGACGTGTGCACCGTGACCTCCGGCGGGACCTGAACCAGCGCGTCGGAGTAGTTGAAGATGATCTTCACGCCGGCGTCCACCAGCTCGTCGGCCAGCCGCTGGGCAGACGTGGCCGGCACCGCCAGCACGGCCACAACGATGTCCTGCTCGTCGACAACCGACCGCAGCTCGGAGTTGTGACGAACCGTCAGCGGCCCGATCCGCGTCCCCACCCGCTCGCGGTCGACGTCGAAGATGGCGACAACGCGAAAGCCGTGGTCGGCGAAGATGTCGGAGGTGGCGATGGCCGTCCCCAGGTGCCCGGCACCGAACAGCGCGATGTTGTGCTGGCCTGCGGTGCGCAGGATCTTGCGAATCTGGCTGACGAGCGACTCGACGTTGTACCCGACGCCGCGCTTGCCGAACTTGCCGAATCCGGAGAGGTCGCGCCGGATCTGGGTGGAGTTGACGTGCGTGTAGTCGGCGAGCTCCTGTGAGGAGATCGTCTCCTTGCCAATCTTCCGTGCTTGCGTGAGCACCTGCAGGTACCGCGACAGGCGAGCCGCAACGCCGAGCGAGAGCTTCTCACCCGGCTTGTCGAAGCCCGGCCCCGCCGGCTCGGTACCGCGGCCGACCGTATAGCTCATGGGCTGCCAACTCTAGTCGGTTGCGCCGGGACACTCTGATGCCAGGTGTCAGGCAAGGCGCCGTCTCAGCTCCGACTCATCGACCCACAGCTCGAAGGCCTCCTCGCCGTCGATCGTGACCACGGGGATCCGCTCCAGGTAGGAGCGCAGCAGCCGCTCATCAGCGTCGATGTCGCGCTCGGCGAAGGCAAACGGCTGATCGGCGCGCACGCGGAGCAGGACTGTGCGGGCGTCGTCGCACAGGCAGCAGCCCTCGCGCCCGTAGAGCACGACCTGACGGTTCATGCGGCGGGCGCGGCCGCCGCCGGCGCTCGCTCCCCGGTGGCGTAGACGTCGAGCTCCAGGTAATCCGGGAACGGGAGCGCCTCCACGTACCGCGCGGCGCTGGCGATCATCGCCGCGTTGTCGGTGCACAGCGCCCGCGGCGGGACGTCGAGGGGGACGCCCAGCTGGCCCAGCCGGTCGCGCAGCGCCCCGTTGGCGGCCACCCCGCCGCCGATCGCCAGCTGCGACAGCCCGGTCTGGCGAAGCGCCCGCTCCACCCGCAGCGTCAGCGCCTCGATGATCGCGCGTTGATAGGAGGCGGCCAGATCGGCGCGACGGCGCTCGGCCTCCGTCGGACCGAGATCGCGGATGCGGTACAGGAGCGCGGTCTTCAGCCCGGCGAAGGAGAAGTCCAGCCCGGGGACCCGGGCCGCGGTGGGGAACGGAAACGCGTCCGGATCGCCCTCGCGCGCCAGACGCTCCAGCGCCGGCCCGCCGGGGTAGCCGAGGCCGAGCAGCCGGGCCCCCTTGTCAAACGCCTCGCCGGCGGCGTCGTCGAGTGTCTGGCCCAGCACCTCGTACTCCGGCCCGCGGTCGGTCACCCGCGCGAGGAAGGTGTGGCCACCGCTGGCGATGAGGCTGAGAAACGGCGGCTGGAGCGGCGCCGGCTCCAGGAATCCCGCGGCGATGTGCCCGTGGAGGTGGTCAACGGCCGCCAGGGGCAGCTCGCGGGCGGCCGCCATCGCCTTGGCGGTGGCCAGCCCCACCAGGAGCGCCGCCACGAGCCCGGGGCCGCGGGTGACGGCCATCAGGTCGATGTCGTCGAGGCCGGCTCCGGCCTGGCGCAGCGCGTCCTGGACCGCCGCGCCGATCAGCTCCAGGTGGTGGCGCGAGGCGATCTCCGGCACGACGCCGCCGTAGCGGTCGTGGATGCCCTGGGAGGAGATGACATTGGAGCGGATCTCCCCGGTTGCGGTGATGACGGCGGCGCAGGTGTCGTCGCAGCTGGTCTCCAGGGCGAGGATCATCCGGCGGCTCCGGAGGCGGATGTCGTCTCCAGGGTGCGCCACATGATCACGGCGTCCTCGCCGTTATCGCGGTAGTAGCGCGGGCGGGTCCCCGCCGAGCGGAAGCCGAACTGCTGATACAGGGCGATCGCGGGGGCATTCGAGGTGCGCACCTCGAGCGTGTACTCGGCGTCGGAGCCGGCGCGCTCGATCATCTGCGCCAGCAGGGCCCAGGCGACTCCGCGCCGCCGCTTGGAGGGGTCGACGGCGATGTTCATCAGATGCCAGACCGTGTCGTAGCGCGCGCAGATGAGATAACCGAGCAGCTTGTCGTCCTCGTCGACGGCGGCCAGGCAGATCCCGGACGGCTTGGACAGCTCAAGCACGAACATGGCCAGCGACCACGGCGTCGTGAACGCCCGGCGCTCGATGGCGATGACCTGGGGCAGGTCGGAGTAGCCGAGGGTGCGAATCTTCAAGCGGTGGGTCGTCATGGCTGCCGCGCGGCGCGTCGGGAGATCTCGGCGTCGGGCAGACGCAGATACTCCGGGCGGACACCCTCGGGAGATCCTGACGGCAGCCCCGCAGCCAGCCGACAATGGTCGATCGCGCTGACTGCGTTTCGGCCTGAGTCGTCCTTCGGGATCCGGGCCCCCGAGCCCTCGAGAGCCGCCGTGAATGCTACCGACCCGTCGCCGGTGGCCAGCCACCTGACCCGCGCCTCCTGCAGGGTCTCAGCGAGCTCCTGGATGGGCACCGCACGGGGGGAGATCAACGGCGGGGCCTGCGGGTCAGCGACGTCGTGCAGCGACCAGCCGGCGGCGAACACCTCGCGGCGGCGGCCGTCGATGACCGCGACAACCGCCTCATCCCCCGGCTCGGCCTCGGCGGCGGCGCCGAGCGCCAGCGAGTGCAGCGTCGAGACGCCCACCAGATCGACCTCGCGGGTGCGGGCCAGCGCCTGGGCCGTGGCCACCCCGATGCGCAGCCCGGTGAACGTGCCGGGACCGATGCCGACGGCGATCCGCTCGATGTCCGCCCACCCGGCGCCAAGGCTCTGGATCTGCTCGACGACAAGGCGCATGAGGCCGGTCGTGTGGCGGGGGCGCTCGCCGGGGCCGGGCTCATGGCGCTCCTCGCGGGCTACCCCGGTCGCCGGATCAAACAACGCCACCGCGGTTGCCGGAGTGGCCGTGTCCAGGCCGAGGATCACGGCACCGCCTCCATCCCGCGATCCTCCTGACGGTCCTCGCGCCGGACCTCGATGCGGCGCTGATCGCCTCCGGCATGCTCCAGCCGCACGCGAGCAGCGACGCGGGCGACGCCGGCGAGCTCCTCCTCCCCGGCCGCCGGCCACTCCACGAACGCGATCGTGTCGTCGCCCAGGTAATCGGTGAGCAGATCCGGGTCCTCGTCAGCCAGCGACGACAGCCGGTACAGGTCGAGATGGGCGACGGCCCGGACGCGTCCGGTCGCCGCATAGCGCTGGCCGATCGTGAACGTCGGACTGGTGACGGGCGAGCTGACACCCAGCTCCCGGCAGGCCCCGCGCACGAACGTCGTCTTGCCGGCACCGAGCTCCCCCTCGATGAGAACGAGATCTCCGGGGTTCAGCTCGGACGCCAGACGGCCCCCAAGCGCCTCGGTCTCGGCGGCACCCCATGAATCGAATCGGCCCTGCATACGCCTCACTCTAGAGCTGAGGCAGCGACCGCTTTCGCTACCGTGAGGGGGCGTCATGACCGATCCCTCGCTCGAGGAGGCCCCCGGCCGCCTCGCGCTGCTCCTCCGGCGCGTGTCCGGGGGACGCATCGATACACCATCGCCATTGGCTGAGCTGCGCGGCTCCGACACGGCGAAGGCCGTCGGCCTCGCCGCGTCGATGATCGCCAACAACCTCATCGCGCTCGTCTCGACGATCGTCTTCGCCCGCCTGCTCAAGAACAACGAGGGCGGCGGATACGGCTCCCTGGCGGCGCTGGTCAGCTACTTCCTCATCCTGTCGGTGATTGGGCAGGCGCTTCAGGTGGCGACCGCACGCGAGGGGGTGTTGGGACACCTGGGCGTGGGGGCGGCACTGGTGGCCACCGTGCGGCGCTGGACCCGGGGCCTGCTGTTGTTCACGGTGGCGCTGGCCGTCGTCTCGGTTCTGCTGCGCGATCCGATCGCTCAGGCCGTGGGGGTCAAGCACGACCAGTGGGCGGCGGCCCTGGGGCTGCCCGCCGCCGGTCTGTGGCTGGGGCTGTCGGTCCTGCGCGGCGTACTTCAGGGCGTTGGGGACTACAAGGGCGTGGGGCTGAGCCTGATCGGCGAGCAGGGGGCGCGCCTCATCACCGGCGGCATCCTGGCCGCGGTGGGGCTCGGCGTCACCGGCGCCTACCTCGGCACGCCGCTGTCCTTCATCGCCATGGGCCTGTACTGCGTGTGGCGTCTGCACCTCCACGTGCAGGCGATCGAGGCCGAGCCGATGGGCGCGGTCACCGAGGCGCCGCCCGCCGCGGTGAGCCTGTGGACGCACGTCCGGCGGGCGTGGGCGCCCATCGCCGGGCTGATCGTGATCGCCCTGCTGCAGAACATGGACATCATCGCCGCCAAGCACCGCTTCACCACCAGCCTCGCCAGTTCCTACAGCGCGGTGGCCGTCGCCGCCAAGGTGCTGATCTGGGTGGCGATGGGCGCCGGCTTCTACCTCGTCCCGGAGGTGTCTCGCCGGCGGGCCGCCGGCCAGGATCCCCGGCCGATCCTCGCCCGGGCGCTGGGCATCCTCGCCGTGTGTGCCATCCCGGTCCTGCTCATCTACGCCTTCGGTTCCCACGAGCTGATCAAGCTGGCCTTCGGCGCCGACAAGACCGGCGCCGCCGGGTCGCTGTTCGTGCTCGGCCTCGCCTTCTCGGTGCTGGCCTGCACCTATCTGGCGATCCAGTACATGCTCGCGCTGCACCGGACATGGTTCCTGATCGTCCTCGTGCTCGTCGCCATCGTCGAGCCGATCGCGCTGCTCAACGCTTCACACCGGCCGACCAGCTTCGCCGCGGTCGTCCTGGCGGTGCAGGCCGTCGGCGCGGTGCTCGCGTTTGGCTTTGCCCTGCGCCGGGACCGCCGCCCGCCGGCCCGGCAGGGGCCGCCGGAGCCGCTGGACGACAGCGCGCGGATCCCTGAACCGGTCGTCTGAAGGCCCCGGGGGCCTAGAACAGCCCCAGCTGGGTCACCGCCGAGGACCCATCGCCGTCGGGGTCGGCGTCAGCGTCTGCGGCATCGGCGTCCGGCACGTCTAGCGCGGGCTCCATGATCGCCTCCGGCGCTTCGGGCTCCCCGGTCTCCGGCGGCTCCCCCACCTCCGGCGGCTGCTCCGGTGGACCGAGCGCCAGAAGCTCCGGGATCCGGTGAAAGTCGGCGCGCAGAATCTCGAGCGTCGACGGCGTGTACAGAGCGGCGGCCGGGTGATAGAGGGGATACAGGCGGATCGCCCGGACGCCGAGGATCCGGACCTCGGCCTGCCCATGCAGCCGGGATATACCCGTGGTGTCGCCGCGAAGCAGCTTTGTCGCGAAGTTGCCGAGCGTGCAGATGACGGTCGGCTCGATGAGCTCCACCTGCCGGTGCAGATACTCGCTGCACGCCTCGATCTCGTTGGGATGAGGATCCCGGTTGTTGGGAGGCCGGCATTTCACCGTGTTCGCCACGAACACCTGTCCGCGGTCCAGACCGATCTCCCCCAGCAGCTTGTCGAGCAGCTTGCCGGCCTGGCCGACGAAGGGAAGTCCCTGCTTATCCTCGTTTGCGCCCGGGGCCTCGCCGACGAACATGAGGTCGGCATCCGCGTTGCCGGAGCCGAACACCACGGTCGTACGGGTCTGGTGAAGCGGGCAGCGGGTGCATACCTTCGCCTGCTCGTACACCGCCTTCAGCCGCTCCCGGCGCTCTGTGGCGCTTGTCACGGGAACTGATGCTAGACCGAGGATCAGACGGGGTATTCTCTGGGCGGAGGCCGTCACCACACCTGGGACGGACCTCACCGATCACTCTTCTCTCATCCACTCCGACCGGTATCTCATGCGGGAACTGGAACGGCCCTCTCAGCCATCCTCTGCGCGCGCGCCTCATCCGTGCCGCGTTGCCCTCGTCGGCGACGGTCGCGTCGGCAACCTGCTGGCCACCGCGCTGCGGGAGGCCGGAACCGAGGTCACCGGGCCGCTCGGCCGCGGCGCCCGACCGCGGGACGCAGACGCGGTGCTCCTGTGCGTGCCGGATGCCGAGATCGGTGCCGCGGCGGCGCTTGTCCCGCCCGGCCCCCCGGTCGGTCACTGCTCAGGGGCGACGGGGCTTTCCGTTCTGCGCCCCCACGAGGCGTTCTCGCTGCACCCGCTGATGACGATCACCGCTGGAGCCGATCCCAGCGTCCTGCACGGGGCGGCCGCCGCGATCGCCGGCACCAGTGCGGGCACCGTGGAGCTCGCGCGTTCGCTGGTGGCGCGGCTGGGGCTGCGCCCGGTCCAGATCGCTGTGGAGGATCGCATCGCCTACCACGCCGCCGCCTCGATCGCGTCCAACTTCCTGATCACGCTGGAGGCAGCCGCCGAACGCCTCGGCGCCACGGCCGGGCTCGAGCGGGCGGATCTCGTCCCGCTGGTACGGGCCGCGGTCGAGAACTGGGCGCGTTTCGGTCCTGAGCAGGCGCTGACGGGCCCCGTGGCGCGGGGCGACGAGCTGACGGTCGCCGCCCAGCGCGCTGCCGTGGGCGAGCGGGCGCCGGAGCTGCTGGCGCTGTTTGACGGGCTGACCGAGGCGACACGCGCGCTTGCCGCCGGAGGGGCGACGCTTCGATGCTGATCGTTCGCACGGTCTCCGAGCTGCGCACGGCTCTCTCCGAGGCCCGGCGGGCGGGCCGGCGAATCGGCCTGGTGCCGACCATGGGCGCCTTCCATGAGGGTCATCTGTCGCTGATGCGGCGGGCGCGGAGCAGCTGCGACGTCGTCGTTGTCTCGCTGTTCGTCAATCCCCGCCAGTTCAACGAGTCAGCCGACCTTGAGCACTACCCGCGCGATGAGGCGCGGGACGCTGCGCTCGCCTCCGAGCAGGGGGTCGACTATCTCTTCGCCCCGCCGGTCAGCGAGGTGTATCCGCCAGGTTTCGCCACCACCGTCTCCGTCCGCGGGCTCACCGAGGGGCTGGAAGGGGCCGAGCGAGGGCGCGGCCATTTCGACGGTGTCACGACGGTCGTGGCCAAGCTGCTGAACATGGTGGGACCAGACGCCGCCTTCTTTGGGCAGAAGGACGCCCAGCAGGCGGCGGTCGTTCGCCGGATGGTGCACGACCTGAACATGCCGGTCGAGATCGCCGTCTGCCCCACCGTCCGCGCCGCCGACGGCCTCGCCCTCTCCAGTCGCAACGTGCTGCTATCGGCGTCCGACCGCCCGCGGGCCGCCGCCCTGCACCGTGCCCTGGGGGCGGTCAAGTCGGCGGTCGCGCGGGGCGAGCACGATCCGGAGCGCGCCCTCGACGCCGGCCGAGCCGAGCTCGCCGCCGCGGGAGTGGCGCCGGACTATCTCAGCCTCGTCGCCGCCGACACGATGGAGCCGGTGGAGGCGATCGGCGGCGAGATGCTCGCCGTCATCGCGGCTCGCTTCGGCCCGGTCCGGCTCATCGACAACACACCGATCTCCGTCGGCGACGGTCCGGAACCGTCGCCAACGCACACCGCTCAGCCCGGCCATGGGCCCGGGCTGGACACCGACAACGAGGTGGCGACCCCCGCGCGGGGCGTCAACCCATCACAGGAGGCGTAAAGCCATGTCCGCAACCCCCCGCACGCCCGTCCCCCAGGGTCTTGACTCCCCCCTGCCGATGACGCTCCCGCGCCTGGCCGAGAAGAAGCGCCTGGGCGAGCCGATCGTGATGATCACCGCCTATGACTATCCGTCCGCCCAGGTGGCGGAGGAGGCGGGGGTCGACGTCGTCCTGGTCGGCGACTCCGGCGCGATGACCGTGCTCGGCTACCCGTCGACCATCCCGGTATCCACGGATGAGATGCTGATGCTGGCGGCGGCGGTGCGGCGCGGCTTGCGCGCGCCGCTGCTCGTCGGCGACCTGCCGTTCGGCTCCTACGAGGCCTCCGACCAGCAGGCGATCGCTACCGCCCAGCGCTTCGTCAAGGAGGCCGGGTGCGACGCCGTCAAGCTGGAGCGCGGCGGGACCAGCGTGGACCGCGCGCGGGCGATCGTCGACTCCGGGATTCCGGTGATGGGACACGTGGGGCTCACGCCCCAGACGGCCACTGCGCTCGGCGGCTACCGGGCCCAGGGGCGGACCGCCGAGCAGGCGATCGCCGTCGCCCGCGACGCCGTCGCCCTGCAGGAGGCCGGCTGCTTCTCGCTGGTGCTGGAGGCGATCCCGGCGGCGGTCGCCGCCGAGGTGATGCAGCGCGTGGAGATCCCCGTGATTGGGATCGGTGCCGGCCCGGCCACCGACGGCCAGGTGCTCGTCTACCACGACCTGCTCGGCATCTACGACGGCCACGTGGCCCGCTTCGCCAAGCGCTTTGCCGACATCCGCGCCCACATGGTCGCCGGTGTCGCCGAATATGCGGCGGAGGTGCGCGAACGGCGGTTCCCGGCAGCGGAGCACTGCTACTCGATCGACGACGATCAACTGGCCCGCTTCCGGGCCGGGCTGGACTGACCCCGGCGCGGCGGCCGCCTCGCCTGAGGTGAGGCATGCCGCGGCTGTCGGCGTCTGCTTTAGCATCCCCCGGAATGGCACGCTTCGCGCACGTGTTCGCCCCGCGCGACCGGATCTATTTCGAGCTGTTCGAAGAGGCGGGGCAGAACATGCTGCGGGCGTCGACGCTGCTCCATGAGCTGCTCTCCGACTATCCGGACAACAAGCAGCTGGCCGGCGAGATCCTCGACCTCGAGCATGAGGGCGACCGGATCACCCATGACATCATCGACCGGCTCAATCACACGTTCGTGACGCCGATCGACCGCGAGGACATCCTGGCGCTCGCCTCGGCCCTGGACGACATCGTCGACTACACCGAGGAGGTCGCCGACTACCTGGGCCTCTACAAGATCGAGGCCCCCATGGACCAGGCGATCTGGCTGGCCCGCGTCCTGCGTGATGCCTCTGGCCAGATCGCCGAGGCGATCCCCAACCTTCGCGGCTTTCGCGACATCTCCCGCCATACGGTTGAGGTCAACCGGCTGGAGAACGAGGGTGACCGGATCACCCGCGAGGCGGTGGCATCCCTGTTCGACGGCGGCATCGACCCGATGGTCGTCATCCGCTGGAAGGACATCTTTGAGCGGCTGGAGGCGGCGATCGACGCGGCCGAGCGCGCCGCCAACATCATCGAGGGCATCGTCATCAAGAACTCCTGATCGCGGTCCACCGGCCGCAGCGGCCGTCTGGGTCCGCCGGTGAGCGCCGGCCGTGATCGAGACTCCGTAATCCTGACCGGGTACCGGTCGCGCTGCCTGTGAACGGGCTGCCCGGACGGGCCCGCCGAGGGGCACGACGGTGTCTGGACAATCGGAAGGTGATCGTTCATGCTGCGCACAGAGCGACCGCGCGCAGATTGGGGGAACGGATGTTGGGGCAACGGGTTCTGCTGGCGCTGGCGATAGCCGGTACCTCACTGGCCGGTGGTGCACTTGCGGCACCGGCGTCGGCCTCGATTGGGCAGCCGTCGGTCACGCTGACCCCCACCAGCGGGACCGCCGCCTCGACGGGGAACCTCGGCGTTGACGTCAAGTTCAGCCCCACGAGCGGCGACAGCACCAGGGACCTGGCCCTTGAGCTCCCGCAGGGCCTGATCGCCAACGCGTCGATCGATGAGGGCACGTGCGTGCATATCTCGGTTCCGACCAGCGCCTGTCAGGTGGGCAGCGGCACGTTGACCGCCACCGCCCTGGGGCTGCTGCCGGTCAAGCTGCCGGCGACCTTCGACCTCGTCTCGCCGCCCCGCCCGGGTGACCTCGCCGGACTGGTGGTCATCGTCAACAACCCGCTCACGATCAAGAAGCAGCCGGTGCAACTTGGCACGCCGGCGGACATCACGCTGCGGCCGGCCACCGATCCGGCCGGCATGGGGCTGAACATCATCTTCAGGAACGTGCCGAACTCCTTCGACAACCTGTCGATCGCCCTCAAGGAGATCAACAGCACCTTCCAGGGCCTGCGCTTTCCGTCGACATGTCCGGCGACCCCGGCCCCGCTGACGGTCGTCGCCGACTCGTACAAGGATTCGACATTGCAGACCGCGAGCGCGCCGCTGACGGTCACCGGCTGCTCAACCGTGCCGTACGCGCCGGGGTTCTCAGCATCCGTCACCCGGAATACCAGCGACTCCGGGGTGCAGATCGTGACCACGGTCACCCAGAGCGCCGACCAGGCGACAACCGGGAAGCTGGCGCTGGCGCTTCCCTCGGCTGTGGTCCAGCCCAACGCCCAGGCGGTACTGAAGTACAACCTCATCTGCGCCAACCCGGCGTCGGGAAGCTGCACGCCGATCGGCACCGCGGACGCCGTCTCGCCTCTCTACCCGCTGCCGCTGATGGGCAAGGTCTACCTCACCGGTCAGTTGCTCGCCCCGGCGGTCTCGATCGTGTTTCCCGCTCCCTTCCCCATCACCCTCAA
>DASSZQ010000144.1:0-2084 GCA_035702755.1 Solirubrobacteraceae bacterium
CTCGACGTCGATGTAGACGATGCCGTACTGGCCGGAGCCGCCGGTCTGGCGCACCAACCTGCCTTCCACATGCTCGGCGGTGCC
This sequence comes from Solirubrobacteraceae bacterium, assembly GCA_035702755.1. Lineage (GTDB taxonomy): Bacteria > Actinomycetota > Thermoleophilia > Solirubrobacterales > Solirubrobacteraceae > Palsa-465. Next base: position 85 of record DASSZQ010000144.1, read on the forward strand.
GCGGATCGTCTCCCGGTAGGAGACCTGCGGGCGGCCGACGTTCGCCTCCACCTTGTATTCGCGCATCATCCGGTCGACGAGCACCTCCAGGTGCAGCTCGCCCATGCCGGAGATCTCGGTCTGGCCGGTCTCCTCGTTGGTGGCGACCTGGAAGGTGGGGTCCTCCTCGGCCAGGCGGCCGAGGGCGACCGACATCTTCTCCTGGTCGGCCTTGGTCTTGGGCTCGATCGCCACCTTGATCACCGGCTCGGGGAACTCGATCGTCTCCAGGCGGATCGGCTTGTCCGGGGCGGACAGCGTGTCGCCGGTGACGACCTGCTTGATGCCCACGGCGGCGGCGATGTCACCGGCGTAGACCTCCTTGACCTCCTCGCGCTCGTTGGCGTGCATCATCAGGATCCGGCCGATGCGCTCGGTCCGGCCCGTGTTGACGTTGAGCACGCGCGAGCCCGCCTCCAGCTTGCCGGAGTAGACGCGGAAGTAGGTGAGCTTGCCGACGTAGGGGTCGGCCATGATCTTGAACGCCAGCGCGGCGAACGGCTCGCTGTCGTCGGCGTGACGGGCGGCCGGCCGCTCCTCCTCACCCTTGACGGGCTCAAGGCCCTCCACCGGGGGCACGTCGAGCGGGCTGGGCAGGTAGTCGAGCACGGCATCGAGCAGCGGCTGGACACCCTTGTTCTTAAAGCTTGAGCCGCACAGCACCGGGGTGAGCTCGATGGCGAGCGTCGCCTTGCGGATCGCCTGCTTGATCCGCGCCACCGGGATCTCGGCCTCCTCCAGGATCATCTCCAGCAGCTCGTCGTCGAACTGGGAGATCTCCTCCAGCATGTGCTCGCGCGCCTCGGCGGCCCGGTCGACCTGGTCGGCGGGGATCTCGACGATCTCCTGCTCCTTGCCGAGCTCGTCCTTGTAGATGATGGCGTGGTTCTCGACGAGGTCGATGATCCCAAGGAAGTCGGCCTCGGCGCCGATCGGCAGCTGGATCGGCACGGGCTTGGCGCCCAGGCGGTCGACCATCGTCTGCACGCCCTGGGCGAAGTTGGCGCCGATGCGGTCCATCTTGTTGATGTAGGCGATGCGCGGGACGTGGTACTTGTCGGCCTGGCGCCACACGGTCTCGGACTGCGGCTCGACGCCGGCGACGGAGTCAAACAGCGCGATGGCGCCGTCGAGCACGCGCAGCGATCGCTCCACCTCGACGGTGAAGTCGACGTGGCCGGGCGTGTCGATGATGTTGATGCGGTGGTCCTTCCACGTCGCCGTGGTGGCCGCCGAGGTGATGGTGATGCCGCGCTCCTGCTCCTGCTCCATCCAGTCCATGACGGCCGCGCCCTCGTGGACCTCACCCATCTTGTAGGTCCGACCGGTGTAATAGAGGATGCGCTCGGTCGTCGTCGTCTTACCGGCGTCGATGTGCGCCATGATCCCTATGTTTCGGGTCTTGTCGAGCGTGAACGTGCGTGCCATGGATCTAAAAGGGTGTTGTGGGCGGAATCGGAAGGCCGGCTGCGGTCATAAAAAAGGGCCCAGGGGGCCCGGTTACGACGCGGCTGTCGGCTGCGGGCGTGTCTCTATCGGGTTGATGTCTCCATCGTGTGGATCCTCCGCGCCCGGGCCTAGGCACAGATGAGCGCGTCCCGACCCGAGGCGGACATCGAATATAGCAGAGGGGCCCGGGCCTCCACGGGCGTTTCCAAGGCTCCGGAAACCCGCTCCGGGGCGGCCCGCGGGGCCTCCGCGCGGGCCGGATCGGCGTTCGCCACCGGTCTCGCCGTGCTCGGCGGCGCCCTGCTCGTCGTCACCGAGTTCACCCCGCTGCTCCACGTCCACGCCGACACCCGCGGCGGCGGGATCATCCAGACGATCCAGACCGGGTCACACCATGCCTACGCGCTCATCCCCATCGCCGTGCTCGCCGTCCTCCTGGCGCTGAGCGCCCGGGCGAGCGGTCACCGCCTGGCGCTGGTGTCGGTCGGTGTGCTGGGCCTCGTCGCGCTGGG
>DASSZQ010000190.1:0-7128 GCA_035702755.1 Solirubrobacteraceae bacterium
ATCGCGGGCGTATCAGGCCTGGGGATGGCAGCGCAACCGGCGCGGGACCCGTGGATCCCACTGGCTGCATTCCGAAGGCTGCCCTGAACCGCTGTCCCCGCACGAGGCCCGCCACTGCGCCGCCAGCTACATGGCCGCCGCCGGACTGTCCCCGAAAGAGGCGCAGACCGCGCTCGGGCACGCGGACATCCGGACCACCATGAACATCTACGCGAAGGCCGTCCCCGGCTGGGAGGCAGAGGCCGCCGGGAAGCTCGACCGCTTCCTGATGCGCCGACGGATTGGTACGCCGGTTGGTACGCAGCGCACCTTGAGAACAGGAAACCCGGAAACCCGCGCGCTTTGCGGGGGTTTTGTTGAGTACCGCTACCGGGATTCGAACCCGGGTTTCCGCCGTGAGAGGGCGGCGTCCTAGTCCCCTAGACGATAGCGGCGGGACGTGCTCGTCCCGCCGGGCAGGAGGGACGCGGTCTCTGAGCTTAGCGTGGGTTGACGGCCTGCGACGGTGCGCTCGGCAGCGTCAGTCTCTCCAACCTTCGTCCGGCGCAGGAGCGAACCTACGTTTGTGGTCCCCGCCAGCCCTCCTCGCCCGGCACTTGATAGCTTTTGCAGTCCCGCGGCTGTGGCGGAATCTGGTAGACGCGCGGCGTTCAGGTCGCCGTGCCCTTACGGGCGTGGAGGTTCGAGTCCTCTCAGCCGCATAGATGTGCCGGAGGTCGCATCCATCCGCATGCGACCGTAAAGGCGGCCCTGGAGATGTCGCGCTTGGGCGCGACTCCCGTTGTGATCGCAAAGGCGTTGGGGCTTCCGCTTGGCACGGTCAAGGACTGGGTTCGCGGCAACGTGCCTCACTCCGCCGATGCCGGCATCTGCAGCCGGTGCCACGGCCGGCATGACTTCGGCACCCTCACGGAGGAGTATGTCTACCTGCTGGGGCTCTATCTCGGCGACGGCTGTCTCTCAGAGCACGCGCGGGAGGTCTATAAGCTGCGGATCACTCTCGACGCCGCCTATCCCGGGATCATTGCCAGCGCAGTGGGCGCGGTGCGCGTTGTAGCCGGAAAGGCGAGCGTCTATCACCGCTCCGACCACTGTGTTGAGGTGGCCTCCTATTGGCGCCAGTGGCCGTGTTACTTCCCGCAGCACGCGCCGGGGCCCAAACACGCCCGGCCAATTACCCTCACCGCCTGGCAAGACGAGCTCGCACGCAAGTGGCCCGGAGAGCTGCTGCGCGGGCTTATTCAGACCGACGGTTGTCGAACGCTCAATACGGGATCCGGCGGATGGTCGGCGCCGCGGTACGCGTTCAAGAACCACTCTGACGACATCCACCGGATCTTCCGGGGCGCTTGCAACCGGCTGGGCGTGAACTACACCGTGGCTCCCCACACCACCTACGTCTCGCGCAAGGGCGACGTGACCCGGCTGGACGAGTTCATCGGCCCGAAGACGTAGAGCAGGTTCGCGGCCACGCGGCCGTCCCGGTCACAACCACCCGCGCTCCTCGGCCAGCCGCACCGCCTCGCCCCGGTTGCGGGCGTTGAGCTTCTGCATGACCGAGGACAGGTGGTTGCGCACGGTGCCCGGCGACAGGTACAGCGACTGGGCGAGCTCGGCGACGGTGGCGTGCTCGCGGCTGGCGGACAGCACCTCGTGCTCGCGCGGGGTGAGCGGGCACTCGCCCTGGGAGAGGGCGGCGGCGGCCAGACCCGGGTCGACGACTCGCTCGCCGCGCAGGGTCCGCCGGATGGCGGCGGCCAGTTCGCTCGCCGGGGAGTCCTTGAGGAGAAAGCCCGCGGCGCCCCCCTCCATCGCCCGCCGCAGGTACCCGGGCCGGCCGAAGGTCGTCAGGATGAGCACGCGGCATGACGGCATCTCGGCCGCCAGCAGCTCCGCCGCCTCCAGGCCGGTCGCGCCCGCCATCTCAATGTCGAGCAGCGCCACATGCGGATGGGTGACGCGGGCGGCGCCGAGCACCTCGTCCCCGCGGCCGACCTCGGCGACGACCTCGATGTCCGGCTCCAATCCGAGCAGGGAGGCGAGCGCGCCCCGGACCATTCCCTGATCCTCGGCGAGCAGGACGCGGATCACGCGCTCTCCCCCGGCGCCCGGCGCCGCCGCGTCGCTCATGCGTGGGCGCCCACCGGCACCGACACCGACAGCCGGAAGCCCGCGCCCTCCGGCAGCCGGCCGGCGTGGACCTGGCCGTGAACGCGCTCGGCGCGCTCGGTGAGGCCGGCGATCCCGTGCCCCGCCGAGCCGCCGTTGGACAATCCGCCACTCACCGCCCGCGGACGGCCGTTGCGCGAGCCGTTGTCGACGACCTCGACGGCGGCCAGCCCATCGGATGCGCTCACGATGACGCGGCAGCGCCGTGCCCCGCTGTGGCGGATGACGTTGGTGGCGCCCTCACGCACCGCCCAGGCGAGCACGGCCTCGGCGTCCGGATGCAGCGCCACCGGCGCACGCTCCACGTCGGCCTCGATGCCGGCGGCGCTCAACGCCATCCGCGCGCCCGTCAGCTCGTCCTCCAGCGTCGGCTTGCGGTAGCCGCTGACGGCGTCGCGGACCTCCCCCAGCGCCTGGCGCGCGACCTGCTCCACCTCGCCGATCTCGACCGCCGCCTGCGCCGGGCGTTCGGCCACCAGCCGCCCGGCGAGCTCGGCCTTGAGCGCGATCACCGACAGCGTGTGGCCCAGGAGGTCATGCAAATCGCGGGCGAACCGCTCGCGCTCGGCGGCGACCGCCGTCCGGGCCAGCTCGGCGCGTGCCTCGCACAGCTCCTCGTTGCGAACGCGCAGGTCGCGCATGAGGACCAGCAGCAGCCCCACGCCGATCGTGGCCGCCGCGTCTCCGATGATGTTTGACGCAGTGCCGCCTCCGGCGGCGGTCGCCCCCGCGCCGACCACGGCGCAGGCGAGCACGGCCAGCATCCCGTACCCGCTCGGCACCACCAGTCCGGCACACGCAGCGACATACGTGAACAGAAAGCCCCAGCTGGGGTGGTCGGCCAGCGTCAGCGCCACCGCCAGCGCAAGCAGCGCCACAGTCAGCGCGTACGGGCGCCGGTGCCGCCGCTCGTCAAACCAGATGATGACCAGCCACACATAGATGCTGGAGAACAGCACCGCTCCGGCGATGGCCAGCGCGTGCTGGATCGTGGGCGCCGGCGTGGTCACGGCGTCGAGGACCGGCACCAGGATGAACGCCAGCCAGACGAGCATCCCAATCGCCCGGCTCATCGTCATCGGCCGGCCGTCGGCGTGCAGGCCCCCCTCCCCAAACCGCTGTCGCAGCGTTGCCCTCACACCACCTCTCCCTGAGGAGCGCGCAGGAACCGGATCATCAGGTACACGCCGATCACCATCCAGATCGCCAGCGTCCGCAGCGCGGACGGATCAAATGCCGTTCCATGGTGGCGCGGATCAAACAGAAACTGCAACCCGGAGGCCAGCGCCTTGATCGGAAACAGGTTGGCGATGTCCTTCAGCGCCGCCGGGAGCGCGTTCGTCGGAAACCAGATGTTGGAGATGAAGGTCAGCGGCCAGATCACGAGGTTGACGACGACCGGCGCGGACTCCGCGCTGGGGATGAAGCGCGTGATGCCGATACCGATCGACGTGAACACCGCCGTGCCGAGCAGCAGCGTCACCACCAGCGCCGGCAACTGGGCGGCGCGGAAGTCAACGCCGTAGACACCGACGCCAAGGCCGATGACGACGACCGCCATCGCCAGCGTCACCAGCGACGTCGACCCGATCAGGGCGGCCATGTACCCCCACCGGGGCAGCGGCGTTCCCTGCATGCGCTTGAGCACACCCTCGTCCCGCAGGATGGCGGTACCGATCGCCAGGTTGACAAACGTCGTCGCGATCACGCCGTAGGCGAGGATGCCGGGGACGAAGAAGTCGTCGTAAGAGATGCCGCCAACCGTGCTCAGGTGCTGGTTGCGATTGATGCTGGCGAAGATGACGAGCAGCATCACCGGGAACACGAACGTGAACACGCCGCGCCCCCGGTTGCGCCAGTAGGCCCGCTGCTCGTAGCGGATCTGCCAGCCGACGAGCCTCAGGTCACGCGACCGGCTCGGCCGCTGCGCCGCGCCCAGGCGGGCGCCCTCTGATCCCTCCACGGCGCTCATGCGTGCACCTCCTCGGTCTTGGGCTGGTCCTGTGCGCCCCCGGTGAGCTCCAGGTAGATGTCCTCCAGCGTCGGCTGGCTGATCGCGAATCGGCCGAGATCGATGTCGCGCTCCAGCGCCCAGCCGGTGAGGATGTTCGCCGCCTTCACCGGGTCGGTCGTCTCCACCATCACCCGGTCGCCGGTCACGACCTGACGCCGGGACGGGAGCGGCGGCACGTCGCCCGCCGACCAGCCCTCGGGCAGCGTGAAGCGGATCTCGGCCGGACGCAGGTCGCGGCCCCCCAGCTGGTCAGGCCGGCCCAGGGCGATGATCTCCCCGCCGCGCATGACGGCCACGCGGTCGGCGAGGTACTGCGCCTCGTCCATGAAATGCGTGGTCAAAAAGATCGTCTTGCCCAGCTCGCACAGCGAGCGGATCGTCGACCACGCCTGGCGCCGCGCCGCCGGGTCGAAGCCGGTGGTGGGCTCATCCAGGAAGATCAGCTCCGGATCGCCGATGAGCGCCAGCGCCAGGTCCAGGCGCCGCCGCTGCCCGCCGGAGAGCTGCTTGGCCCGGGCGTGGCGCTTGGCCGAGAGCTCGACGAGCTCCAGCACCTCGTCGACCGGCCGGCTGCGCACGTGATAGCGGCCGTACATCTCCAGCAGCTCGGCGACGGTGAGCTCCTTCTGGACGCCGCACTGCTGCAGGACGATGCCGACCTGCTCGCGCAGGCGCCGGGCTCCTGTCGCCGGATCGATGCCGAGCACGCGCGCCTCGCCGCCGCTGCGCGTGCGGTAGCCCTCCAGGATCTCCACTGTCGTCGTCTTGCCGGCGCCGTTGGGGCCAAGCAGGCAGAACACCTCGCCGCGCCGCACCGCAAACGAGACATCCCGGACGGCCTGCACCTCTCCATATGACTTGGACAGCCCGCGGACGTCGATGGCCGCGCCGGTCGCAGCGTCACCGTCACCGTCAATGCTCTGGATCATGGCCGTGAGCGTACGGTCCCGCAGCGCCCGGCGAAAGTGGCGGCCGGCCGAAATCGACCATGACATTTCTCATGCGCGCGTCACCCCCGCGCGCTGCCTTCTACACGCTCCAGCCCTCGATGACCGCCGTCTCGCGCTCATGACCGAGGATGCCCAGCGAACCCGCCTCCAGCTTGAACCGGGCGCCGGCCTCGACACTCATCTGAAGCCAGCGGGCGGCCAGCACGCGCAACACATGACCGTGGGCGAACGCGATCGCGTCGCCGTCGACGTCGGCCAGGCGACCCAGGAGACGGTCGATCCGAGCTCCAATCTGCTCAGGCGTCTCGCCACCCGGGCAGCCGTCGCGCCACAGGTTCCAGTCCGGGCGCTCCTCGCGGATCTGCGGCGTCGTCAGCCCCTCGTATTCGCCGTAATCCCACTCGCACAGATCCGGCGTGATCTCGGCCACGTCGCCAAAACCCGCGAGTCGGCACGTTTCCCGGGCGCGCAGCAGCGGACTGCACAGCACGAGGCCGAAGCGGCAGCCATCAAGCTTCTCGGCGACGTCGGCGGCCTGCTGCTCGCCGGCCTTGAGCAGCGGCAGGTCAGTCCGGCTGGTGTGCTGCCCGGACTCGCTCCATTCCGTCGCCCCGTGGCGGACGATGTAGACCTGGTCGGCCACCGGCGGGCTCAGGCGTCGAACTCGACGTCGCCGCCGGTGCGCTCAATCTCGTCCACCTTGGCCCGGCGGCGGACGTGGCGTTCCTCGCCGGAGACCTGTGCCTGAAGGAAGGTGAGCACGATCTGCGCGGCAACCTCAACGCCGATCACGCGGCCTCCGAGGCAGAGCACGTTGACGGCGTCATGCTCCACGCCCTGGTGCGCGGTGTAGGTGTCATGAATGGTCGCCGCCCGGACGCCTCGGATCTTGCATGCGGCGACCGATACCCCGGCTCCGGAGCCGCACACGATGATTCCCCGCTCCGCCTGCCCGGAGCTGACGGCGCGCCCCACCTCCAGCGCCTTATCCGGATAGTCAATGGGGTCCGGCCGGTCGGTGCCGAAATCGAGGACCTCATGGCCCGCGGACCTGATCACTCCCAGCAGCCGGTCGCGCAGCACGTACCCGGCGTGGTCAAAGCCGCAGGCGACGATCATCGTGCCGCCTCGGTGGGAGCGGGCCTGCGCTCGTCGGCCAGCTCGTGAACGGCAAGCAGTGCGGCGCCGAGCACACCGGCGCGCACTCCGTGGCGCGCCAGGCGGATCGTCGTCCGCTTGCCCAGGCCAGGCAGCACGTAGGCCGCCGCGGTGCGCCGGGCCGGATCCAGCATCAGATCACCGGCCTGGGCGGCCCCGCCGCCGATGACCACCTCCTCCGGGTCAAAGGTGTTGATCACGTTGGCGATGCCCACGCCGAGGCGCTCGCCCCACAGCTCGATCAGCCGCGCGGCGGTCGCGTCGCCGGCGCGCGCTGCCTGCACGGCCTCAACGCCTGTGACCTGCCGCCCGCCGGCCCGTAACCTGCCCAGTACCGAGTCCGGCTCCCGGTCGGCCGCCTCGCTGACGAGCGCGTCGAGCGCGTGGCCGGCGGCGGCGTACTCCAGGGACCCCGGCTGGGGAAAGCTGCCCGCGGCGGGCACCGGATGGCCGAGATCCAGCCCGATCATCGTGTGCCCCAACTCTCCGGCGCCGCCGGTGGCGCCGCGGTAGATGCGGCCGCCGAGCACCAGACCGCCGCCGACGCCGGTTCCGATCGTGATCATCACCAGGTCGCGCGCCACCATCTCAAGCTGCTCGTCATGGGCCTCGGCCAGCGCCGCCACCGTCGCATCGTTGTCGACGAACACCGGCGCGCCCACGCGTTCGCCGAGCACCTCGCGCAGCGGCACGTCCGCCAGCGGCACGTTGGCGGAGGACACGACGCGGCCGGTCTCAAACTCCACGACCGAGGGCACACCGAGCCCGACGCCGTCCAGCTGATCTCCGCGCGCCTCCTCGATCATGCGCGCCAGCTGATCGATCAGCGCATCCTGG
>DASSZQ010000241.1:0-16557 GCA_035702755.1 Solirubrobacteraceae bacterium
CGTGCGTGGGATAGTGCGCCTCGGCCACTGCCACCAGGGCGCCGACGACGAGGAGCACCAAGCCCAGCGAAGTCATGAATTAATCGTACGCCCGTGCGGCCTGCCCCATGACGCCGATGCCCTGAATCCCAGTCTCATGCACCTCATACACGCGCGGGGTGCTGCGGTGCTAGTTAACCCTGCAGACCCCCGGATGTTTGAGTCCGTTGGATCTTGCGCAAACATGACTGTGAACCGCTCTAACCAGAGGAAGGCCTGATGACCAACGAAGAGATCCATCAGCTTGCCCAGCGCCTGCGCATCGACTCGATCCGCGCGGCGGACGCGGCCTCCTCCGGCCATCCCACGTCATCGATGTCCGCGGCGGACCTGATGGCCGTCCTCATGGCGCGCCACCTCCGCTACGACTACGACAACCCGGAGAACCCCAACAACGATCACCTGATCTTCTCCAAGGGGCACGCCTCGCCGCTCGTCTACGCCATGTTCGCCGCCGCCGGCGCCATCACCGACGAGGAGCTTCTGACCTTCCGCAAGTTCGGCTCGCGCCTCCAGGGGCATCCCACCCCGGAGCTGCCGTGGGTCGACGTCGCCACCGGCTCGCTGGGCCAGGGCCTGCCGATCGCCGCCGGGATCGCCCTGTGCGCCCGGGAGCTTGACCGCCTGCCGTACCGCGTATGGGCCCTGTGCGGCGACTCCGAGATGGCCGAGGGCTCGATCTGGGAGGCCGTCGAGCACGCCGGCAAGGAGGGGCTGGACAACCTCGTGGCGATCGTCGACGTCAACCGGCTCGGCCAGCGGGGCGAGACGATGCATGGCTGGAACCTGCGCTCCTACGCCGACCGGGCCAGCGCCTCCAACTGGCACACGATCGAGATCGACGGCCATGACATCGCCGCCATCGACCGTGCCTTCTCCGAGGCCGAGGCGACCGCCGGCCGGCCGACGATGATCATCGCCCGCACGATCAAGGGCTACGGTGCGTCGGAGACCGCCGACAAGGAGGGCAAGCACGGCCAGCCCCTCAAGGATCCGCAGAAGGCGATCGAGGAGCTGGGCAACGTCGGGCCCGTCCACGTCGACGTGGCCAAGCCGGAGACCGCCGGCACGCCGCATCGCTTTGACGAGGACGGCGCCGCGGAGCTGCCCAGCTACGAGGTCGGCGGCGATCCGGTGCCGACGCGCAAGGCGTTCGGCGAGGGTGTGGCCGCGCTCATGCGCCGGCGCGGCGACGTCGTCGCGCTCGACGGCGAGGTCGGCAACTCAACCCACCTGGAGGAGGTGCTCAAGGCCAGCCCGGAGCGCTACTTCGAGGTCTACATCGCCGAGCAGATGATGATGGCCGAGGCCATCGGCTTTCAGGTCCGGGGGTGGACGCCGTTCGCGTCGACGTTCGCGGCCTTCCTGTCCCGCGCCTACGACTTCATCCGCATGGGCGTCATCTCCCAGGCCAAGGTGTGCGTCAACGGCTCGCACGCCGGCGTCTCCATCGGCGAGGACGGACCGTCGCAGATGGCGCTTGAGGATCTCGCCGAGTTCCGCGCCCTCGGCGGCTCGGTCGTCCTGTACCCGTCAGACCCCAACCAGACGGTCAAGCTCGTCCAGCAGATGCCGGATCACGACGGCATCTCCTACATCCGCACGACGCGCTCCGGACTGCCCACCCTCTATGGCGCCGATGAGGAGTTCCGCATCGGCGGGTCCCGGGTGGTGCGCGAGTCCGATGAGGACCAGGTGACGCTCGTCGGCGCCGGCGTGACGCTGCACGAGGCGCTCAAGGCGGCCGACACGCTGGCCGAGGACGGGATCAACGCCCGCGTCATCGACGCCTATTCGGTCAAGCCGATCGACTCCGAGACCCTCATCGCCGCCTCGGCGGCGACCGGCGGCCGGGTCGTGGTGGCCGAGGACCACTGGGCCGAGGGCGGGCTCGGCGATGCGGTGCTCGGCGTCTTCGCCGACACCGACGAGCGCCCGCGCGTCGTCCGGCTGGCCGTGACCGACATGCCCGGCTCCGGCAAGGGCGCCGAGCTCCTGCGCCAGGCCGGGATCGATGCCGAAGCGATCGTCACCGCCGCCCGCCGCCTGGCGGAGATGGGGCCCCAGATCAGCACCAGCGCAGCCGCTGCCAGCGCCGGCTGACCCGGTCGCCTGATGCCCGGCGCCCGGCCGTCTTCGCGGTCAGGCGCCGGTTTCGGTGGCGGGTCGCTCGTCTGACGCGCGCCCTTGCCGGTCCGCCCGCGGGCGAATAATGTATCCGTCCGCTTTCGTTCGCCATGACTCGCCCGCTCATCCTCGTCAACACCTGGCGCCGTCCCCTTCCCACCTTCCTGGGGGAGCGGACCGTGCTTGACACCCTTGACCCGGCGTACGCCGACGGCGTCAGCGCCGCCGGGGGGCGTCCGCTGCTCGTCGGCCGCCCGCCCGGCGGTCCGACCGAGAGCGCGGAGGCGGCCCGGGAGTACGTGGCGCTCGCCGATGGGCTGCTGCTGAGCGGGGGCGGCGACGTCGATCCGGCCTCCTACGGTGAGGCCCCGGACAACGTCGCCGACGAGGATCCGGCCGCCGACGTGTTTGAGCTGGCGCTGATCGAGGCGGCCCGCGCGGCCGGGCTGCCCACGCTCGCCGTCTGCCGGGGCGCGCAGCTGCTGGCCGTCGCTCACGGCGGGCGGCTGCACCAGCGCCCGGCGGCCGCCGAGGGACACGGCGAGCTGAAGGGCATGGCGGCGCAGGACATCCTCGGCGCCCGGCATCCGGTCGTGCTCGCCGCCGACTCCCGGATCCGCCGCGCGTTCGGCCGGGACGCCATTGCCGTCAACACCATCCACCACCACCAGATCGCCCACGCCGGCGAGCTGAGGGTGACGGCGACGGCGCCCGGGGCGGTCATCGAGGCGGTCGAGCCCCGCACCGAGTGGCCCTGCGTCGGCGTGCAGTGGCACCCGGAGAAGATGCATGAGGCCGATCAGCGCGTGCTGTTTGCCCAGCTGGTGCAGGACGCCCGCGCGGGCCGCAAGCCGGGGCTGGCGGCGGCGTGAGCCTGCGCGGCTACACGGCGCCCCTGTCGCCGGACGGGCGCGCCGGCCTCGTCCCGCCGCCGCCGTGGCATTACTCCGGCGACTTCCTCATCGCCGAATACCGCACCGACCCGGATGCGGTCGCCGCGCTGCTGCCCGCCGAGCTTGAGCCCGCCGAGGATCCGGGCGCGGTGGCGGCCATCTTCGCCGACTGGCAATCCTGCTCGGAGGACGGACATGAGCTCGCCGATCCGATCCAGTCCCAGTACCGCGAGTTCTTCCTCGTCGTCGGCGCGCGCTATCAGGGCCAGCCGGTCAGCCGCTGCGTCTACATCTGGGTCGACAAGGACTTCGCCATGTACCGCGGCTGGATCCAGGGCTTTCCCAAGAAGCTCGGCTCGATCCACATGACCCGGCTGTTCGCCGCCGGGAAGGCGACGCCGCGCCTGGAGCCGGGGGCGCGCTTTGGCGCCACGTGCGCGGCCAACGACCGGCAAATCGCCCGCCTGGTGGTGACACTTGAGCACGTCTCGCAGACGGGACCGACGGTCAACGACCCGCCGATGCACAACACCCGCCACTTCCCGGCGGCCAGCGGGCTGCACCCGGACGTGTTTGAGCTCGTCCGCGCCGGCGGCCGCGACCGGGAGGCGACCGAGATCTGGGAGGGGTCGGCCGAGCTGCGCCTCTATGACGACACGCTGGAGGACCTGCAGGCGATCGCTCCGCACGAGATGCTGCGGGGCTACCGGTTCACATTCGGTTATACGGTTGACGGCGTGGACGTCGTGGCCCAGCATGGGGTGCAGGTACGGCCATGAAGCACGTCCGCATCCGCCACGATGGCCGCGCGCACGACGGCACGCTTGACGGCGACACCGTGTCGGCCGGCGAGCTTGCGCTGCCGGTCACCGACGTGGCGGAGTGGCTGTCGCCGGTCACCCCGGGCAAGATCATCGCCACCCACCTCACATACCGCTCGCGAGCCGTCGAGTACCGGATGGCACAACTGCCGTCGACGCCGTCCTACTTCATGAAGCCCCCGTCGTCGCTGTCGGCCCACGGCGCGCCCGTCGTCCGTCCGGCGGGGTGTCGCTTCCTCAACTACGAGGGCGAGGTGGCCGTCGTCATCGGCCGCCGCTGCCGCGGCGTATCGATCGCGGACGCCCTTGACTACGTCGCCGGCTACACGGTGGCCAACGACTGGGGCGTCCACGACTTTCGCCACGCCGACCGCGGCTCGATGCTGCGCGTCAAGGGCCAGGACGGCTTCTGCCCGCTGGGCCCGGCGCTCGTCGACGCCGCCGATGTCGATCCGGAGAATCTGACCCTGCGCACCTACGTCAACGGCGAGCAGGTGCAGGAGGGCCACACCGGGACCGACCTCATGTTCCCCTTCGCCTACCAGATCGCCGATGTCGCCCGGCTGATCACGCTGGAGCCCGGCGACGTCCTGCTCACGGGGACGCCGGCCAACTCGCGGCCGGTGTCGCCCGGGGATGTGGTGGCGGTGGAGGTCGACGGGATCGGACGTCTGGAGAATCACGTCGTGCAGTCCGAAGAGGAGATGGAGCCTGTGGGAGAGCAACCGATGGTGAGCGCGCAGACCCTGCACGTCGCCTTGACCATGCCGGAGGACGAGGCGCAGCGCGAAGTGGAGCAGGGGGCCGTATGAGCGTCCCGCGCGTCCTTCACCCCTTTGCCAACCCGGCCAAGGAGGCCGGCGGCTTTCTGGAGGTCGTCCGCGCCGAGGGCTCCCGCCTGTGGGACTCCGACGGCAACGCCTATCTGGACGGCACCGCGTCGCTGTGGTACTGCGCCGCCGGCCATGGCCGGCGCGAGATCGTCGATGCCGCGGCCGCGCAGATGGCCGAGGTCGACGCGTTTCACACGTTTGGCCGCTTCACCAACGTCCCCTCCCAGCGCCTGGCCGACGCGCTGCTGGAGCTCGAGCCGATCCCGGACGCCCGGGTGCTGTTCACCAACTCCGGCTCAGAGGCCGTCGACAGCGCCATGAAGCTCGTCCGCGCCGGGCACCGTGCCGCCGGACAGGCCGGGCGCACGGTGTTCCTCAGCCGCCACTACGCCTACCACGGCGTGATGTGGGGCGGCACCTCAATCGGTGGGCTGCCGGCCAACCGGTCAGGGTTCGGCCCCCTGCTCGGCGACTGCTTCCAGGTGCAGCGCGACAGCGTCCAGGCCATGCGCGACGCCGTCGCCTACCACGGTCCGGACCGGATCGCCGCCATCATCGCCGAGCCGGTGATCGGCGCCGGCGGCGTGTTCCCCCCGCCGGAGGGCTATCTCCAGGGCCTGCGGGAGCTGTGCGACGAGTGCGGCGCGCTGCTCATCTTCGACGAGGTCATCACCGGGTTCGGCCGCCTGGGCTCGTGGTTCGGCAGCCACCATTACGGGGTTGAGCCGGACCTCATGACGTTCGCCAAGGCGGTCACCAGCGGCTATCTGCCGCTGGGGGGCGTCATCGTCGGAGGCCGGGTCCGCGGCTGGCTGGAAGCCGACGAGGATTACCTGCTCGCCCACGGCGGCACGTACGCCGGGCATCCCACCTGCTGCGCCGCCGGCCTGGCCAACCTGCAGATCCTGCGCGACGAGCGGCTGCCGGAGCGCGCGGCGCAGGCCGGCGCTCGGCTGCGCGCGGGCCTGGAGCAGCTTCTCGGCCGCCCCGGTGTGACCGAGGTCCGCGGCGAGGGCCTGATGCAGGCCGTCGGCCTGTCGCATCCCCTGACCGCGGGTGCGCTCACCGAGGCGATGCTCGCCCGCGGGGTCATCGGCCGCGGCCTGCCGTACGCCAACTCGGTGGCGTTCTCGCCCCCGCTGGTCATCTCCGACGAGGAGGTCGACGAGCTCGTCGCCGCGATGGACGCATCTCTGTCCGAGGTCGCCGCCGCCGTCTAGGCGGCGCGGCAGCCGATGGACGGGGCCCCCACCGCAGCGGCGCGCCCGGCGGACGAGGCGGGTCGGCCACTGGCCATCGCCAGCGTCGTCGATCAGGTGTACGCGGCGATCCGCGACCGGATCACCGGCGGAACGCTCGCCCGCGGGGCGCGCATCCACCAGGAGGACCTGGCCGAGGAGCTCGGCGTCTCCCGCACGCCGGTGCGCGAGGCGCTGCGCCGGCTGGCCGCCGAGGGGTTGGTGGAGATGCGCACCAACCGGGGCGCGCGCGTCGCCGACGTCGGTCAGGACGACATGCACGCCGCCTACGAGGCGCGGCTTGTCATCGAGCCCGGCGCGGCGCGCCTTGCCGCCCAGGTCCGTCCCGCCGAACCGGTCGCCCGCATGCGGGCAGCGCTCGCCGCCCAGCGCCGCGCCATCCCCTCAGTGCGGCGCAGCTTTGAGGCCAACCGCCAGTTTCACCTGGCGCTGGTGGAGGCGTCGGGCAACACATTCCTCATTCAGATCGTCGGTCGCCTGTGGGTGGCCCGGATCGGCGAGGTCATCTACGAGCGCCAGTCGGAGTCCCCGGAGCGGATGGGCCTCGACGCCGACGAGCACGAGCAGATCCTGGCGGCGATCGAGGCCGGCAACGGGCGGCGGGCCGAGACGCTCACCCGCCGCCATCTCGCCGACGCGATGCGCCGCTCCCAGGACATCCTCGGCATCGACCTCGACCCTTCTGTCTAGACCTCAGCTCTCCATCGCCACGGGATTGGCCAGCGTGCCCACCCCGCCGACCTCAATCTCCACGGTGTCGCCCTCGCGCAGGTAGCGGGGCGGCTGGCGGGAGTCGCCGACGCCGCCGGGCGTGCCGGTGGCGATGACGTCGCCGGGCATCAGCGTCACCCCCTGTGACAAGTAGACGATCAGCTCCTCGATGCCGAAGATGAGATCGCGCGTGTTGGCCTCCTGCATGACCTCGCCGGAGACGGTGGTGCGGATGTCGATGTCTGACAGGTCAAAGCCGTCCAGCGATGCGATCGCCGGGCCCATCGGCGTGAACGTGTCAAAGCTCTTGCCCAGCGTGAACTGCCGCAGGGGCGTCTCCAGCTGGGCGCGGCGGCCGGAGACGTCGTGGATGATGGAGATGCCGCCGATCGCCGCGCGGGCGTTCTCCGGCGTCGCCCGGTACGTGCGCCGACCGATGACGACGGCCACCTCGCCCTCGTAGTCCGGGCGCGTCTCCTCCCGCGGGATGACGATCGGCTGGCCGGGGCCGATCAGCGACGACGTCCACTTGGCGAACACAACCGGGACGGGGGGGACGTCGAGCTCGGACTCGTCGGCATGCGAGCGGTAGTTGAGACCGATGGCCAGGATCTTCTCCGGGACGACCGGGTGGCGCAGGGTCACCTGCTGTAGGTCATGCTCGGCTCCGGAGGCCTGCTCCAGGGCTCGCCACGCCTCCTCGCTCGGCACAAACCCCTGGGGCCCCGCGGGACCGGCATCGCGGATCGTGCCGTCGGTCAGCGCGCCGATGCGCGTCTCGCCCTCCGGGTCAACGAAGCGCACCGCTTTCACTGATCAGCCTCCTGTTCGGCTCGTAGGACCTTCATCGCGTTGACCGCCCGCGGGATGCCCGCGTACGGGGTGATCTGGAGGATCGTCTCCTCGATCTGCGCCCACGGGACGTCGATCGCCCGCAGTGCCCGGATGTGGGCGGCGACCTGCGGATCGCTGGAGCCCAGCGACGCCAGCACGGCGACGATGATCAGCTCCCGTTCCCGGGCATCGAGCCCGGGGCGGGTGTGCACGTCGCCAAACGCGAAGTCGACGATCCAGTCGCCGAGCACGCCCATGCGCGCCAGGAACTCATCGCCGCCCGGCTCATCGCCCAGTTCCGCCAGCCGAGCCAGCGCGCGCGCCCGTCGATCGCCGTCGTCGCCCATCGCCTCAACCCTCCTTGACCGGTCTCCCCGTTGCGGATATTTTATCCAAAAGTTGTCCGGCTCGGCGCGTCGCTCCTGACGCCGGCCGCGTGAGCTCTCGCCCCACCATGATCTTGCTTCGCCGCATTCACCACGTCTGCCTGCGCGTCGATGACCTTGACGCCGCGGCCCGGCGCTGGTCGATCCAGTTCGGCCTCACCGAGCGCGAGCGCCGCGGCGCCCGGGCGTACCTCGCCTGCGACTATGAGCCGTACTCGCTGGAACTGGTGCAGGGCGGCGCCCCCGGGCATGACCACACGGCGTATGAGCTCGCCCGGAGCGTGAGCCTCACCGACGCCGCCGCCCACCTCGTCGGGCTGGGGGTCGAGCACCGGATCGTGGACGGGGCGATCCACCTGGAGGACCCGGACGGCGCCGGCGTCGAGCTGCGTCCGTTTGCGCCCGCCGACGATCGCCGGCCGCCGATCGCCCGGTCAACGACGACGCTGCCGGGCTTTCATCCCCGCAAGCTCGGCCACGTCAACTCGCTGACGGCCGACCTCGCCGCGATGACCCGGTTCTACTGCGACGTGCTCGGCATGCGCGTCACCGATCGCCTCGGCGACGAGGGGACGTGGCTGCACATCAACGCCGACCACCACACGGTGGCGCTCGTCGAGAAGGGCTATGCCCACCTGCACCACCTTGCGTTTGAGCTCACCGACTGGGGGGAGCTGCGCGTCGCCCTGGACCACCTGGCCCAGCACGGCCGCTGGCTGGCCTGGGGCCCGGTCCGCCACGCGCTCGGCCGCAACCTGTCGGCCTATGTCCGCATCCCGGAGGAGGAGTGCTTCGTCGAGCTCTTCTCCGACATGGAGCAGCTGGAGCCTGACCATGAGCCGCGGGACTGGCCGGACGACGCGCACTCGTCGAACACGTGGGGGATCCTCCCGCCCCGCTCGTACTTCCGCTTTGATGCCGCCGCCGTCGCCGCCGAGCGCGAGGGGCTCGAGGCGCTCGGACACCCACTACCGGCAGGAGGCAGTTGATGGCGCCCATCGATGTCCGCGAGGCCACCGGCGCCCGCACGGGCGAGCAGTTTCTTGAGGGCCTGAGCCAGGGCGGGCGCGAGATCTGGCTGCGCGGGGAGAAGATCACCCACCCGCTCGAGCACCCGGAGCTGCGGGCGGCGGCGCTGTCGATGGCCGGCGTCTTCGACGTCCAGCATGAGCACGCCGATGAGATGCTCGCCCCCTCCCCGGACGATCCGGACCGGCGTATCAACGTCACCCATCTCATTCCGCGCACGAGAGAGGACCTGGAGCGGCGGCGGCGGGCGTTTGAGCTCGTCGCCGCCGTCTCCGGAGGCACGATGGGGCGCACCCCGGACTACCTCAACGTCACCTTCGCCTGCTTCGCCGGGCGCTCGGACGTGTGGGCGCGGCGCGACAACGCCCAGGGGGCGGCCAACCTCGTCGCCTACCAGGCGTACATGCGCGACAACGACCTGTCGACGACGCACGCGCTCATGAACCCCCAGGTCGACCGCTCCAAGCCGGAGGCCGAGCAGGCGATGGGCCAGGTGTCACTGCACAAGGTGGGCGAGACCGCCGACGGGATCGTCGTGCGCGGCGCGCGCATGCTGGCCACGCTGGCTCCGTTCGCCGACGAGCTGCTCGTCTACCCGGGCTCGGACATCCGCCCCCAGGACGGCCGCTACGCCCTGTCGTTCGCGATCCCCATCGCCACCCCGGGGCTGCGCTTCATCTGCCGTGACAGCTACTCCCGCCAGCGCGACGCGTTTGACTACCCGCTCTCCTCGCGCTTTGACGAGATGGACGCGGTCGTCATCTTCGACGACGTCGAGATCCCGCGCGAGCGCGTCTTCCTCGACGGCGACACCGTCGGCTACAGCGAGGTCATCACCGACACCGGCTGGCGCGGGCACATCATGCACCAGGCCTTCACCCGGGCCTACGTCAAGCTCTCGTTCGCCCTGGGCCTCGGCCACCTCATCGCCAACACCACCGGTGTCGTGCGCTTCGATCACATCCAGGAGAAGCTGGGGCAGATCTGGGCGATGAGCGAGCTGGCACGCTGTGCCCTGGTCGCCGCCGAGGCCGGTGCCCGGCTTGACGACGGGGGGGTCATGTACCCGGACGACCGCCCGTTCCTCGCCCTCCGCGGCGAGATGCCCAAGTGGCTGCCGCGCTGCAACGAGCTGCTGCAACTCATCGGCGGCGGCGGGTACATGGCCACGCCGTCGCGGGCCGACATCGAGGGGCCGCTGCGCGAGGACATCGCCCAGTACTTCCAGGCGGCGGGCGCCGACGCCGAGCGCCGGATCCGCCTGTTCCGCCTCGCCTGGGACTTCCTCGGTTCCGAGCTCGGCGGCCGCGGCGAGCTGTACGAGCGCTTCTACCTGTCGGACTCATGGCGGATGACGGCGCTGGCGTACAAGATCGCCGACAAGTCGTTTGCCGAGTCGCTCGTCGAGCAGTTCCTGCACGACTGACTCACTTGAGCCCGTCGGTTCTCATCACCGGAGGCGGCACGGGCATCGGTGCGGCGGTGGCGCGCCGGATGGCCGCCGACGGGTATGGCGTGTGCGTCGCCGGGCGCCGGATGGACCCGGTGTCAGCGGTCGCCGCGCAGATCGGCGGCCATGCCGTGGTCGCCGATGTGCGCCGCGCGGAGGACGGGCGGCGGGCGGTGGGCGAGTGCGTGGCCCGCTTCGGCGGACTCGATGCGCTCGTGATCTGCAGCGGCGCCGGTGCCGGCGGGGCCGTGCTTGACCAGACGCTTGAGCGCTGGAACGAGGTGCTCTCAACCAACGTGACGGGCGCGTTTTTGATGTGCCAGGCGGCGCTTGAGCCCCTGATCGCCGCTCGCGGGGCGATCGTCACCGTGGCCTCGCTCGCCGGCTTGCGCGCCGATCCGGAATCGGCCGCCTACTGCTCGTCCAAGGCCGGGCTGATCATGCTCACCCAGTGCGTGGCGCTGGACTATGGCCATCTCGGCGTGCGCGCCAACTGCGTGTGCCCGGGCTGGATCCGCACCGAGATGGCCGACGCGGCCATGGACGAGCTGGCCGCGGCCCGTGCCACGGACCGGCGGGGGGCGTACGAGCTGGCCGTGGCCGACGTGCCCGCGCGGCGCGCCGGGGACCCGGAGGAGGCCGCCGCGGCGGTGGCCTGGCTGGCCTCGCCGGCCGCGTCGTATGTCAACGGCGCCGTGCTCACGGTGGATGGCGGGGCGGCGGTCGTGGACGCCGGTACCCTGGCATTTGCCCCCGGCCGGCGCTCCGCGCAATCTGTCGGATGAAACGAGGAGGAGAGGGAAATGGCCCAGGAAGTGCATGAGGGCACGCCCGCTGCCGCGGCGCTGCCGAGCCGCCTGTCGGAGCTTCAGGAGGCCGGTGTGCGCGCCGTCCGCCTTCAGTACGCCGATCTGCACGGCATCTGCCGCGGCAAGGACATCCCCATCTCTGCGTTCTCGCACGCTGCCGAGGACGGCGTCGGCTTCGTCGCCGCGATCATGACCGTCGACCTGCGCCACAACGTCGTGGCCGGCTTTGAGGAGGGCTTTCCGGACATCCTGGCCCGTCCGGATCTGAGCACGCTGGTGCGCCTGCCGTGGGCGCCGGATGTCGTCGCCTGCCTCGTCGACCTTGAGGACCCGGTCACCCATCAGGCCAGCCCGCTCGACTCCCGGGGCGCGCTCAAGCGGATCCTCGGCGAGTATGAGGCGATCGGCCTGGCGCCGGTCGTCGGTCCGGAGCTGGAGTTCTATCTGTGCGAGGCTGACCCGGCCGCGCCCAACGGCTACCGGCCCTACGCCGCCCAGGAGAGCCCGGTGTACACCGTCGGGGACATCGCCGACCCCCGGGGGACGCTCGGCCGGATGCTCGACGCCGCCGTCGACCTCAACCTCGGCGCGATCGCCGCCGCCCATGAGTACGGCCGCAGCCAGTTTGAGATCAACCTCCGCCACGGCCCCGCGCTTGACTCCGCCGACCGCGCCTTCCGCTACAAGACCCTGGTCAAGGAGATGGCCGCCCGCGACGGGCTGCTGGCCACGTTCATGGGCAAGCCGTTCAACGATGACGAGGGCTCAGGCTTTCATCTGCACATCTCGTTCGAGGACGCCGACGGCAACAACGTCTGCGGCGATCCCGACGACGCCGAGCACGGCCTCGACCCCCGGGCGCGCCACTTCATCGCCGGGGTGCTGGAGCACGGCCCGGCGATGATGGTGTTCTTCAACCCCACCGTCAACGCCTACCGGCGCATCAGCGCCGAGGCGCTGGTGCCGACGCGGCTGTGCTGGGGCCATGACCACCGGATGACGCTGGTGCGCGTCCCCAAGGAGCGCGGCTCGGCCTGCCGGCTGGAGATCCGCCTCGGCGACGGCACCGCCAACCCGTACCTCGCCTACACCGCGGCTCTCGCCGCCGGCCTCGACGGGATCCGGCGTGAGCTCGAGCCCCCGGAGCCGCTGGCCGGGATGATCTACGACCTGCCGGAGGAGCAGCTCGGCGGCCATCTGCCGTCGACCTTCCAGGAGGCGCTCGACGCGCTGCGGGCCGACCCGGTGATCATCGAGGCCGTGGGGGAGAAGCTCGTCGACACATTTGAGACGATCAAGGGCGCCGAGCTGGAGCGCTTCCGCGCCTGGGTCACCGACTGGGAGTTCGCGGAGTACTCACATCGCCTGTGAGGCGAGCCGCCTGCGGCGGCTCGCCTCCGTCTGAGCGCACCGTGTCCTTGAGCGCCATCTCACCGGAAGCCTTCCGCCGCTGCGTGGGGGAGTTCGCCACCGGCGTCACCGTGGTCTGCGCCGAGCATCAGGCCGGGCCGGCGGGCATGACGCTCAACGCGTTCACGTCGGTGTCGCTCAACCCGCTGCTCGTGCTTGTGTCCCTGGGACACGGCTCGCGCACGCTTGACGCCGTGCGCGGCTCGGAGCGGTTTGGTCTCAGCATCCTGGAGCGCGGCCAGCGCGATGCGGCCATCGCGTTTGCCACCCGCGGTGCCCCGTTTGCCGCCTCCTACGTGCACCGTGAGTCCGCGGGGTTTCTGGTGGTGCGGGGCGCGGTGGCGACGCTCGGCTGTGAGGTGGCCGACGTCACCCGCGCCGGTGACCATGACCTCGTCATCGGCCGGGTGGTCGCCATCACGCACCTCGGCGGCGATCCGCTCGTGTTCCACCGCGGCGTGTTCGGAGGCCTGGTGTCGGACTCGGTTGTCCCGCCCGGGCATCCGATCGGCCTCGACGAGGGCGCCGGTTGGTGATGGGTGAGGACCTGGGCGAGTAACGGGAACATACGTCCCGTTAGCCGCCCAGGTGCATCATCGGACCGTCACGCCAACGACTCGCCCGGCTCCGGGATCGGCTCGTCGAGCGCCGGCACCCCGTGGTGCTCCACGGCGTGGCGGGCGGCCAGACGGACGTTCTCCGGGCGGGCGAAATGCAGGATCCCGTACCAGACGGCGGCGAGCACGATGCAGGCGATGGCGATGAACACCGCCCGGTTGTTGGGGAACGTGGGGAACGGGCTGAGCGCGCCCTTGAAGGCGAGGATCGGTGTCGCCAGGCCGATGAGCACGGCGATGAACTTCCACCACAGGCCGCCCTCGCTGTGGCGGCTCTGCCACAGGAGCTTGAGCGCGAAGATGGCCAGGAACACGTAGATGAGCTCAACGAGGTAGCTGCCGGCCGAGGTGGTGATGTTGAACGCCTCGATGGGGTTGGGGAGCTTGACGGGAACGCCGTAGTTGGTGACGCCCGCCCAGATGAGCACCAGCACGCTCCAGGCGGCGATCAGCAGGTTGCCGGTCACCGGCGTGTCATGGCGTGAGGTCCGCGCCGTGACCTTGGGCAGCAGCCCGTCGCGGCCCAGCGCGAAGATGATCCGCGACGCGGTCACCATGATCGCGATGCTCAGCGACAGGGCGTCAAGGATGATGACGAGGTCGATGAGGACGCTCAGCCAGTTGCCGACGTACGTGGTGGCCAGCGTCCCCATGGGGCTGGCCGCCGCGAACCAGGCGCCCTTGTCCAGCGCCGCCTTGCCGAAGCCGATGGTGGCCGCGTAGGTGACGAGGATGTACAGCGCGGCGCTGATGGCGACCGCGCCGACGACGGCGATGGGGATCGACTTGCGCGGGTTCTCGGTCTCCTCGGCGATCGACGCCGCCGCCTCAAAGCCGATGAACAGGGTCACCGCGAACAGGATCCCGTTGAACACCGCGTTCGTCCCGCCGGCGCTGGTGCCGAACACGGCCAGGGTGTTGCCGCCCACGCCGCCCTTGGCGATGATGACGACGGCGAGGATGAGGAACGGGATCGCCGAGAAGCAGGCGAGCATGAGCACGCCGCGGATGGCGAGGCGCACGCCGAAGTGGTTGAGGGTGAAGGCGACGATCAGACAGAAGGCGCCACCGCACCACCACGGGATGGTCGTCGACAGGTGGTCGGCGAAGAACCCCTGGATGAGAAAGCCGAGGCCGATGTAGATGCCGCCGGCGCCGAGGAACAGCGTGCCGAGCAGGTAGACGCCCGCGGAGAAGATGCCGAACGAATTGTGCACCGCCTGCGACAGGTACTCAAAGATCGCCCCCGCGCCCGCATACCGCCGCGCGTAGATGGCGATCACATAGGCGAGGCCCAGGGAGCCGATGCAGCCGAAGAGGACCGACAGCGGCGTCGAGTAGCCGGCGACGTTGGCGATCAGGCCGCTGACGAGGCCGACGGAGAAGATGGGGCCGATGGCCAGCGCCTGGCCGATCGCATGCAGCGTCGTCAGCCGCCGCGGGCCCAGATGGGCGTGCGTCGCCGGAGGTGCCTGCGTCGTCTGTCCGACGCCGACGGATTCAGTGGCCATTCCCTCTCCTTGCCTTGTCTGGAACTCCTCGCCGCATGGATTCCGGTCCCGTGCGAGGACGGGCAATCACACCGCGGCAGCAGCGTGGATACATTACTCACGCCCCGCTGACGGCGTCAAGGGGTCCGGCAACGTCGAGACGCCACCACCGGCGCCCGGGCCGACCGATCGGCCCGACCCTGCCAACCGACCCGCCCCTGCCAACCGGCCCGCCCCTGCCAACCGGCCCGCCCCTGCCAACCGGCCCGCCCCTGCCAACCGGCCCGCCCCACCCAGATTGGATACATTACCCACGCTCTGGTATCGTCCGCCGCCATGGGAGCGAGTGCGCCGGACCTGACGTCGGTCGACCTGCTTGACCACGATCGGTTCGCCGACCATGAGCCGTGGGAGCTGTTCGACCTCCTCCAGCGCGAGGCCCCGGTCCACTTTCATCCGGAGCCCGGCGGGCGCGGCTTCTGGGTGCTGACCAAGTACGACGACGTCCAGGCCGTCATCCGGGACGCCAAGACCTTCTCCTCCGAGGTGGGCGGCTCGGCCACCATCGAGGACCTGCCGGAGGACGTGCTGAAGGTTCGCCGCAACCTCCTGGAGTTCGACCCGCCCAAGCACGGCCGCTACCGGCGGCTCATGTCCACCCGGTTCACGCCCGGCGCAGTGGCTCAGTACGAGGAGTGGCTGCGCGGGCTGGTGCGCAACCTGCTTGACCGCATCGAATCCGGGGCCGAGTTTGACCTCGTCGGAGAGCTGGCGGCGCCGATCCCCATCCGCGTGCTCGCGCACCTCATGGGTCTGCCGGAGGAGGACCTGCCGCGCCTCATCGAGCTCGGCGACCGGCTGCTCGTCGACACCGAACCGGACTACGTGGGCGAGCACGCCTTCGGCAGCGAGCGCGACGAGGACCGCTACAAGCCGTTCGGCTCGCCGTGGGCCGAGGAGCTGTGCACGATCGGCCGCGCCTATTACGAGGACCGCCGCCGCTGCCCGCGGGAGGACCTGCTCACCCTCATCGCCAACGCCGAGGTCGACGGGCAGCCGCTATCGGCGCATGACCTGGACAACATGTTCGCGCTGATGATCGTCGCCGGCAACGAGACGACGCGTCAGGCAATCGCGCTCGGCACGCTCGCGCTCGCGCACAACCCGGATCAGTACGAGCTGGTGCGCGCGCAGCCGGAGCTCATCCCGTCGGCCTCGGAGGAGATGCTGCGCTTCGCCTCGCCCGTGTGGTGGTTTCGGCGCACCGCCACCAAGGACGTCGAGATCCGGGGGCAGCACATCGCCGCCGGGGACAAGGTGGTGGTGTGGTTTGCCGCCGCCAACCGCGATCCGGATCACTATCCGGACCCGCACCGCTTCGACGTCACCCGCAATCCGACCGACCAGCTGACGTTCGGCCGGGGCGGTCCGCATCACTGCCTGGGTGTGCACCTGGCGCGCTTGGAGGTCAGGGTCTACCTGGAGGAGCTCGTTGGGCGTGTGTCCGGCATCGAGCTCGCCGGCCCGCCGCTGCGTCACCGCTCCAACTTCACCAACGGGCTCAAGCGGCTCCCCGTCCGGATGACGCTCGCCGCATAGTGGCACCCGCCGCACCCCGCCTCGTTCTCGTCCTTTCCGAGAACTGGACGATGACCTCCCCGCGCGATCTGCGCGGCCTTGTCCGCATCGCCCAGGAGGCCGAGGCGGCGGGAATCGACGGCATCATGCTCTCGGAGCACATCGTGCTGGGGCCCTCGGCCGGTGCGGGCGGACGACCGGACAACCCCCGGGATTACGCGGCTCCCGGCAACCAGGATCCGGACACCCCGTGGCCGGACTCGATCGTCCT
>DASSZQ010000280.1:0-5589 GCA_035702755.1 Solirubrobacteraceae bacterium
CGCCC
Organism: Solirubrobacteraceae bacterium; assembly: GCA_035702755.1. Lineage (GTDB taxonomy): Bacteria > Actinomycetota > Thermoleophilia > Solirubrobacterales > Solirubrobacteraceae > Palsa-465. The sequence continues at coordinate 6 of DASSZQ010000280.1, forward strand.
CAGACGCCGTGGATGGAGGCGGCCACCGCGTCACGGGCCTTATAGCTCCACATCGCGGCGGCCAACTGGCCGAGCCCGGAGAACAGGAGCAGGAACGGGAACAGGACGATCGCATTCGCCGGCGTCGTCGCGATACCACCTCCGATCCAGATGCCGAACAGGAGAAACCCGGTGGCCCGCGAAGTAGCCGAGCACGGACGGAGCGGCGATCGGTTACAGGAAGATCGACGCTCGCAAGCCGTCTCCGTCGCCGACGGGGGAGCGTGACTCAGTGGTGGCGCTCATCGCTGACACCTCACCTTTGTTGATCGATGCCCATCCGGCTACCCCCGCTCCAGTGGCCACCCGGGCCGCCGGTCTGCTGGAAGACAACTGGGCCGGCGGCGGTTCGCGGCGGTGACGGGCGTCCTACCCGGGGATCCCGGCGAAGTCGGTGCTGTAGCGCCAGTGCCGTCCGCCGTCGCGCGACACGTACTCCCAGGTCATCGCCGGATTGAGGTGCCGGTTGCTCACCGACTGCTCGACATACGCCACCAGTCCGGTGCCAGGGCCGGGAACCACCGCGGCGACGCCCTCGCCCAGGAAGGTCTCGCGCCAGGTGCGTCCCCGGTCGGTGGTCACGTCGACGACCGAGCTGCCGTAGGCGAAGAACGTTCGTGGACCGACGATGCCGACCCACCCCACGCCCTCGGGCCCGTCGGCGGCGTCGACGTGCAGCGGTGGCCCGTCGATCCGCCACACGCGTCCGCCGTCGGTAGTCAGCACCGGGTACTGGGCGTTGTCGCCGTTGGCCAACGCGACTCCCTCCTCGGCATTGCGGTAGACGCGGTTCCCAAACAGCGCGGATGAGCTCACCACGGTGCCCAGGGGTCTGAACGGGGGCCGACGGCGGGGGATCACGCGGGCCGTGTGGACGCACAGGGGCTCGGTCGTCACCGCTGGGTCGCTGACGCACCCGGTGTGGCTCACCCGCGGAGTGTTCACGCTCGTCCGCGCCGATCCGGGATGCACCACCACAAGCACGGCGGCCGCGATGCCCGCCAGGCCACCAGTGACCGCGACGCCCCTCCAGCGGTGGTCCGCCATGCGCGGATCGTACCTTCGCCGGCGGCCGCCGTGGCGTCGATCACCGCAGCCGGGTCGGGCGTAACGTGTCTGGCGTGTTCTTCGCGGTACGTCTGCAGCGCGGCGGGCCCTGGGCTTGGTCGCGGGGTCTGCGCGAGCAGGACGGCTGGGACGAGCACGCGGCCTTCATGGACTCGCTGGTGGAGGAAGGGTTTACGGTGCTGGGAGGACCGCTGGCCGGGGATCGCGACGTCCTGCTCGCAATCTGCGCCCCGTCGGAGCAGGCGGTCCGCGAGCGACTCGCGCGCGACAACTGGCATCAGAACGGGATGCTCACAATCACGTCAGTCGAGCCGTGGACGATCCTGCTCGACGGGCGGCGGTCGTAGCCGCGGTTCCATCAGGGCGGCTGGGGGCCGGGGTTAGCATTGGGCGCATGAGCACCCGCAGCGACGGGGCAGCGGTCCGGGCCGTTGGGGCAAGCCGTCGGCAGGCCCGGCTCCGTGCGAGCTTGTCCGTGCTGACGCCGGTCGTGGTGTTCGACATCGCGGGACCGATCGTCGTGCAGAGTGTCGCCCGGAGTCACGGCGCCAGTCTCACGGTCGCGCTCGCGCTCAGTGGCGTCCCGCCCGCGGCGTGGATCATCATCGGAATGCTCTGGCGATCACGGGTTGATGCCGTCGGTGTCTTTGTCCTGTCCAGCATCGTGCTGGCGACACTCATCGGGCTTGTCACCGGCAGCGGCCGTCTGTATCTGCTGGACGGTGCCATCCTCACCGGTGTCTTCGGCCTGGTGTGTCTCGCGTCGCTGGCGACGTCCCGGCCGCTCATGTTCCACTTTGCGCTGGCGTCAAACGGCGGTCCTGAGTCAGCCAAGGGCCGGGAGTTCGCCGATCGCTGGCGTTATCCGGCGTTTCGTCATGTGTTTGTGGTCATGACCGTCGTCTGGGGAGCGGCGTTCGTCGTCCAGGCCGCCGTCAACGCGGCGATCATCGAAGCGACATCCACCAGCCGGGCGTTCGTGATCAACAAGATCCTTCCGTATCTGTTCCTGGCGGCTCTCGCCGCGTGGACGTTCGTCTACGGGATGCAGGCCAAGCGCCGAGGCGAGGCGGCCGAGGCGTCGCGCACGGCAGATGCCGGCGGGCGCTAGTCCGCTCGCACCTTGAAAGGCCCGCCGGGTCGACATACCCTCGGCGTGTGGCCAGCTGGGACGACGTCCGTCAGATCGCCCTGTCGCTTCCGGACACCGGCGAGCGCTTCATGCACAACAGCCTCGGCTGGCACGTGCACAACAAGGGCTTTGTGTGGGAGCGCCCGCTGCGCCCCGCCGACCTCCGAGCGCTGGGCGCCGCCGCCCCGGATGGTCCCATCCTGGGAGCCCGGGTCGAGCACCTGCAGGCCAAAGAGGCCCTGATCGCCGACGCTCCGGACATCTACTTCACCACCCCCCACTTCGACGGCTACCCCGCCATCCTGGTTCGCCTGGACCGGATCCCGCTCGACGAGTTGCGTGAGCTGATCGTCGAGGCCTGGCTGTCGCGCGCTCCCAAGCGCCTGGCCCGCGACTACATCGCCACCCACTTCTCAGACGCGGAACCCGTCTGAGCGCGCCGCGGCCGCCGGTGGTGGGGTCGCCTCACCGGGCGGCTGCCCCCAACAGCGCGGCGCCGGCCAGCGCCAGAGCGATGCCGAGCAGCTGGATGCGCGTGGCGCGCCGGGCCTGCAGGATCCGCGCCAACAGAATGGTGGTGACCGGATAGAGCGAGGAGACCGCCGAGACGATGCTGAGCGCTCCCCGGTGGGAAGCGACAGCGTAGGCGAGATCGCCGCCCACGCCGACCGCGGCCACTCGGGCCAGCGCCGGTAGCTGCGAGACCCCCGGCAGGATGGGACGCCGAGACCACCGTCCGGCCACCAGGGCGACGCCACCTGCCGAGAGTGCGGTGGCGGCATGCTCAATTGTGGTGGCCCAGTAGGCGTCGAGCCGACCGGCTGCCCGAAAGCACGTCAGCATGACCCCCACGGCGGCGGCCGCGCCGATGCAGATGGCCGCGGTCTGTGCCCGGGTGGTGCGGCTGCCGCGGGCGCCGGAACTCCACGCGCTGAACCCGCCGCCGACAACGGCGATCAGGAGGCCGGCGGCGATCATCGGATTGAGCGGATCGCCGCGGGTTATGCCGACAGTGATCGTGATCGCCGCCCCCAGCGCCCCCACCGGAGCCGTGATGAACGCATCCCCGCGGCTGAGCGCCAGGTAGATCAGGCTGAGCTCCGCGGTCACGGCGATTCCGGCCACCGCGGCCAGCAGCAGCCGCGGGTCGGCCGGCGGCGGCACCCCGCGCCAGAGCAGCACGGGCGCCACGAGCGCCAGGCCGAGCAGCTCCGACAGGGCGATGACGACGAACACGGGGGTCCGTCGCCGCGAGACATCGCCACCGAAGAAGTCGGCGGCCCCCCAGCCGGCCGCGGCCGTCACGGCGAGCAGCACAGCCATCAGAACGGCTCCCGCGCACCAAGGCCATGTACCAGCAAACCGGCTTTCATCGGTACGATGGTACAGCATTTCTCACCGGCAAAATAGGCTTTGCTGGTACCATGAACACGATGCAGTCGATCGCGGAGATTCCGTTCATCGCCGGCAACACGGCGCTGGACTTCGTCAACACCGCCGAGATGCGCGGCCACCCTGCCGCCGGCGATGCCCTCATGACGACCGCCGACCTCCGCCTGTGGGGACGGCGCTACGGGCTGATCACCCGCTCAACGCCGGATGCGGGTGACGAGGGCGAGCTTGAGCGGGCCCGCGAGGCCCGCGAGTTGCTGTACGGGCTGTTCGTGGCCCGCGCCCACGGCCGCGTCCTGCCCAAGCGGTTGCTCGCGCGTCTCGCCGAACTGGGCGCTGACGCCTACCGGGCCGCGACCCTGGAGGTGACCGCTGACGGCACTCTGCGCTGGCGCTGGAATCGCTCCCGGCTGTCGACGGTCCGCCACGTGGCGGTCACCAGCGCCATCGACCTTCTTCACGCCGACCCCGCCCCCCGTCTCAAGCAGTGCCCCGGTGACCACTGCGGATGGCTGTTCCTTGACCTGACCAAGCGGGGCAACCGCCGGTGGTGCTCGATGGGCGAATGTGGCCAGGAGGCCAAGAACCTCAAGCGCCGCAAGCCCGCGGGAGCGCACCCCACGACGTCGTCGTGACCCGCGGCGACCGGTCGGCGAGGCCCGCGAGGTCCGCGAGGTCCGCATCCTGAGCGTTAGGCGCGGGCTTCGCCGGCGGTCGCCCCCGGCGGCGGACCGGGACGACGTGTGTCATCTGATGCCGCGCCGAGGGGCTTAGATTCACATCACGTCCCGGAACAGATCCGCCTGGCCGGCGGCTGGAGAGGTGGCGAGGAGATCGGCGAGGCGTCCGGAGTCTAGGCTCGGCGGTGTGCCTCCCATCCCGCACATCCGCGTCGCCGTCTTTGACATCGGCGAAACGCTGGTGGACGAGACCCGCGCCTGGTCGGTGCAGGCCGAGGCCGCCGGGGTGACGCCGCTGACGTTGTTTGCCGGATTGGGGGCGCTCATCGAGCGCGGCGAGGACCATCGCCGCGTGTGGGACCTGCTCGGCGTCAAGCGTCCGGCGCAACCGGACGAGATCCTCGCGGACGACCTGTATGCCGACGCGCTCCCCTGCCTGCGGGCTCTCGCCGCTGCCGGCATCCGGCTGGGGCTCGCCGGCAACCAGCCGGCGCAGGCCGAGAGTGCGCTGGGTCGGCTCGGCCTTCCCGTCTCGTTCATCGCGTCCTCGGCGCGGTGGGGAGTGGAGAAGCCGTCACCGGAGTTCTTCGCCCGGGTCCTCAGCGAGGCCGGCGCCGCGCCGGAGCAGATCGCCTACGTCGGTGACCGCCTTGACAACGACGTCCTGCCCGCCCGCCGGGCCGGCATGTTCGCCGTGTTTGTGCGACGGGGGCCGTGGGGCCATCTCCACGCCCACCGCCCGGAGGTCGATGCGGCCAGCGCCATCATCGATTCGCTGGCGGAACTACCGGCGCTGATCGCGGGCCCTCGCGTCGCCGGCGGCTGAGGTCAGTCGGTCGCATAGCCGGGATGCATGGCGGCGGCCACATTGGCGAGCGTGTGCTGCGCGATCGTGCGAGCCACGGCGGTACCGTCGCGCACGATCGCCCGGAGACGCGCGGCCGGGGCTCTCGCCGGACCGGTCCCTCGGTCAGCGACATGATCGACGCGGGGTTCCGTCAGCTGAAGTGGCAGGCCTTGGCGGCCTGGAGGAAGACCGGCGATTGGGGATTGATGGCGCGGGGCACGGCGAGGATCACGCCGCCGCGGTTCTCAAGGATCGAGTAGCCGGCGGGACGGGACGGTGGCTTGAGCGTCGGATCAGGAAAGCCGGTGACCCCGTGACGGCGCATGCACACCGAGGTCGCGCGCGCCGCCGCGATCTGGCCCGCGGTGGGGTGCTGGTTGCCCGGGCCCCCGCCGGGAAGCAACCTGGCGCAGTGGGCCTGGGCCG
>DASSZQ010000198.1:0-5334 GCA_035702755.1 Solirubrobacteraceae bacterium
CGCCCGGCTCGCTCGATCCCCCGCCGCGGGCCGTAAGCCGACACGGCTGAGCCGCTGGAGCGGCGACGGCCGGACGTGTGCCCGCTGGTCCGGCAAAGCCGCCGACATGGCACCCGGCTTGAGCACCCGGCTTGACAGCCGAGCCCGCTGGTCACCGCTGCCCTGTTATTGCTGAGCCGACTGGCGCAGGAGCGCCGAGGTCGTCTGCTCCAGGATCTTTCGCCAGGCACGGACCGGCTCGCGCTCGGCCTCAAAGTGCTTGACCACCTGGCGGACACGGGTCGCCGAGATCTCGAGGCCGTGGCGGGCGCAGATGCGCTTGAAGTGGGGGTAATCATTGGCGAGCTTGAGCGTCACCGACTGAAACCCGTGGCGGGCGATGTCGACCCGGGAGGTGAAGTTCATGACGCTCGTCTGGAACATGAGCTCGTCGCTGCGATCCGGCTCAATGAGGATGATGTCGACGCCGGGATAGCGCTCCTCCCAGCGGCGCGCCATCTCATGCAGCCGCTGGTGGGCGAGCAGCTTGAACGCCTGATAGCCGATCTGGGGAAAGCCCATGTCGGAGATGCGGCGCGGCCGGGAGCCGGTGACCGTGGGGATCTGCGTGTCAAATTCGTTGATGTACGGCACCAGCGGGTTGACGACGACGATCAGCTTGGCACCGGCCTCGACGGCGATGTCGAGGTTGGTCGTTGAGACGAGGCCGCCGTCGATGTACTCGTGGTCGCCGATGCGGACCGGCTTGTAGACCATGGGCAGCGCGCTGGAGGCGCTGACCGCCTTGGAGATGGGCACGTCCTCCCAGCCGTCAGTGCCGAAGACCACGCGCTCGCAGGTGTCCAGATCGGTGGCGGCCAGGTAGAGCTCGGCGGCGAGCAGCCGGAAGTCGTCGGTCCGGTCCGGATCGGCGAGGATCCGGCGGACGTAGCGCTCGATCCCATCCGCCGAGTACAGCCCGGTGGGCAGCGCCTCGGCGAGGCCGAGGACGATGTCGACCGCCGACACCTGGCCGATGTCGCGGGCGAGCACGCCCAGCAGATGGATGAGGCGCAGCGGGAACTTCAGGCCGCGGGTCAGAAACTCGCGGTAGTTGGGCCGCAGCAGGGCGCCGACGTTGGCGTCCGGGAACGCGGTCGGGACCTGGTGGACGATCACCCGCATCATCTCCTCCGGGGTCACGCCATTGGCCACCGCGGCCGCGACGAAGGATCCGGCGCTTGTGCCGACGTAGACGTCGAACTGGTTGACGGTCCGGTTGACCGTCAGCAGATCGAGCGCGCGCAGGGCCCCTATCTCATACACGCCCCCGGTGAAGCCGCCCCCGCCGAGGACCAGCGCGGTCTTGGAACGTCGCCGCTGCCGGTTGCCGGACCGGTTGCCGGTGGAGGCGCGCTCGGTCGGCGCCGCCTCCAGCTTCACCACCTTGCCCATGGCTCACTCGATTCTGGATCGATGGTCCCGTAGCTAAGCAACATTCGCCACCCGGTGGGAGAGGACCTTCCCCGGGTCGGCGGCGGAGAATACATACGCACCGCAATCGTTTGTTTCTGCCCCTCGCCCACCGCACTTTTCCCGCCCGTGATGGGTTTGAGCTAGTCGATGCGACGCCTTCGCCCCCTGTTCACTGTGCTCCTCATTCTGGGCTGCGGGCTGGCGATCTGCGCCACCAGCGCCCTCGCCCGCTCCCGCCGGCCCCACCCCCGGGCTCACGCCGCCGCGGTGAACACCCTGAGACGCAGCCTCAATGCGGGCATGCGCCAGGCCGGCGCCTACAGCGGCACGTACGTCGTGGACCTGACCACCGGCCAGACGCTCTACGGCCACAACGCCCGCACCGGCCGCCTGCCGGCCTCGGTCGAAAAGCTCTACACGACGACGACCGCGCTCGAGCGCTTTGGGCCCAACGCGACCCTCACCACCGGGGTCCTGGGCAGCGGACAGATGCAGGGCGGCACCTACGTCGGGACCCTGTACCTGCGCGGCGGCGGCGATCCGACCTTCGGCGCCGCATCGTTCGACAGCGCCAACTACGGCACCGGCGCCACCATCCAGCAGCTCGTCGCCAACCTGGTCGCCGCCACCGGCATGCGGGCGTTCCGGGGGCGGATCGTCGCCGACGAGAGTGTCTTTGACTCCGACCGCGGCACCCCGGGCACCGGCAACCGCCCGTCGATCTGGATGGAGGGCGAACTGAGCGGCCTGGCGTTCGATCGCGGCTGGTACAACCTCTCCGGCACGGTGTACGACACCCACCCGGCCCTCGATGCCGGGCTTGAGCTCGCCACCACGCTCAAGGCCGCCGGCGTTCGCCTGCTCGGCGGCACCCACGTTGGCGCCGGCCGCACCCCGGTGACCGCCGCGCCCCTGGCGCAGGTGGCCTCCCCGCCGATCGCGACGCTCCTCGCCCTCACCAACACCCCGTCGGACAACTTCTTTGCCGAGATGCTGCTCAAGGACCTCGGCGCGCGGTTTGGCGCCGGCGGGACGACGGCCGCCGGAGTCGCGGTGGTCCGGGCCCAGATCGCGCACGACATTGGGCTGCATCCGCGGTTCAACGACGGCTCCGGCCTGTCGCGCTATGACCGGACGACTCCGTACCAGGTGGTGACGCTGCTGCGCCACATGGCCGGCAACCCCCAGTTCACCGACTCGCTGCCGATCGCCGGCGAGACGGGGACGCTCCGGCACGAGATGAACCACACGTTCGCCCAGGGCCGCTGCCGGGGCAAGACCGGCACCCTCAGCGATGCCTCCAACGTCGCCGGCTACTGCCGGGCGCGCGACGGACACACCCTCGCCTACGCGGTGCTGATGAACGGGATCAACCCCAACTACGCGCATCCCATCCAGGACCGGATGATCGTCTCCATCGCCAGGTACGACGGCTGAGCGTCAGCCCTCGAGCAGCTTCAGCAGGCCGGACTCGTCGAGCACCTCGACGCCGAGCCTCTCGGCCTGGGCGAGCTTGCTGCCCGGGCTGTCGCCGGCGACGACATAGTCGGTCTTGCGTGACACCGAGCTCGTCACCCGGCCCCCGGCGGCCATGATCCGCTCGGTCGCCTGCTCCCGCGTCAGGTCCGGCAGGGTCCCGGTGAGCACCAGCGTCCGCCCCGCCAGTGGCCCCTCGCCCGGCGGCGGGCCCTCCTGCTCCATGCGCAGGCCGCGGGCGCGCAGGTCCTCGATCAGCCGGAGCATCGCCTCCTCATGCAGCTGGTCATGGATGGTGCGCGCCATCTTCGGCCCCACCCCCGGGGTCTGCTCGATCGCCTCTGGGTCGGCCGCCAGCAGCGCGTCGATGGTGCGGAACTGCTGGGCGAGGTTGCGCCCGGTCACGTCCCCCACCTCCTCAATCCCCAGCGCGAACAGCAGCCGGCCGAACGGCTGCTCCCGGGACGCCGCCACCGCCGCGACGAGCTTCTCGGCCGACACCGGGCCAAACCCGCTCTGCTCGGCGATCTGCTCGGCCTGCAGGTCGTAGAAGTCGGCGGCGGTGCGCACCCAGCCGAGGCGCATGAACAGGTCGACCTGCTTCTCCCCCAGCCCGTCGATGTCCATCGCCCCCACAAAATGCTTGAGCAGCTGCCAGCGCCGCCCCGGACAGTCGCGATTGGGGCAGCGGGTGAACACCGACCCCTCCGGCTTGACCGTCGGCGTGTCGCACACCGGGCAGCGCTCCGGCGGGTGGGGCGGATCCGGCCGGTCGGTGCGCTCGGCGACGTGGGGAGCCGGGGAGAGGACCTGCGGGATGACGTCGCCGGCGCGCAGGACGATGACGTCCTCGCCCTCGCGGATGTCCTTGCGGGCGAGGTCCTCCTCGTTGTGCAGGGTGGCGAGCTTGATCGTCACCCCGGCCACGTGGACGGGCTCAAGCATCGCGTACGGGTGCAGGTCGCCGAACTTGCCCGGGTTCCAGCCGATCCCGCGCAGGCAGGTGACCGCGGTCGTCGGCGGGAACTTCCAGGCGATCGCCCAGCGCGGGTCGCGGCCGACGACGCCGAGGCGGCGCTGGAGGTCGTACTGGTTGACCTTGACCACGACGCCGTCGATCTCAAAGTCAAGCGATCCGCGGCGGCGCTCCCAGGCCTGGCACTGGGCGATGACCTCCTCGTCGGTCTGCAGCTTCTTGACGTCCGGGTGCACCGGGAAGCGGTGGGCGCGCAGCCACTCCAGCGCCTCCCAGTGGGCGTCGAACTGCAGCCCCTCGGTGACGCCGATGGCGTAGCACCACAGCGACAGCGGTCGTTCGGCGGCGAGCTTGGGATCGAGCTGGCGGATCGTCCCCGCGGCCGAGTTGCGCGGGTTCATGAACGTCGACAGTCCCGCCTCGGCGCGCCGCTCGTTCAGCGCGGCGAAGTCCGGCAGCGACATGTACACCTCGCCGCGGACCTCAAGCAGGGGCGGCGGCTCGGCGCCGTCCATCTCCAGCCGCAGGGGAACGGCGCCGATCGTCCGCAGGTTGTGGGTGACATCCTCGCCGATCTCGCCGTTGCCGCGGGTGGCGCCGCGCTCGAACAGCCCGTCTCGGTAGATCAGCGAGATGGCGAGCCCGTCGATCTTCGGCTCGGCCACAAACTCAAAATCCGGATCCTCGATCCCCTCCCGCGCCAGGTGGTTGCGCATGCGCTGGATCCAGGCCCGCAGCTCCTCGGCCGAGCGGGCGTTGGCCAGCGACAGCATCGGCTCCGGGTGGGCGACCTTGACCAGATCGGAGACCGGCTCGGCCCCAACGCGCTGGGTGGGCGAGTCCGGGGTGAGCAGCTCCGGGTGCTCGGCCTCGATTCCCCGCAGCTCGTCCAGGAGCATGTCGTAGTCGTAGTCAGAGATCTCCGGGTCGTCGAGGACGTAGTAGCGGTAGCCGTGGTACTCCAGCTGCCGGCGCAGCTCGGCGGCCCGCTCTGCCGGGTCCGGCTCCGGCTCGGAGGCGGCGGCGCCGGTCACGTGGCCAGCTCTCCGGCGGCCGGGGCGATGAGGCGGGCCAGGTCATAGCGCGCCAGCGAGTCGAGCCCCTCCCGGTCGGTCAGATCGAAGTGGATCGGCGTGACCGCGATCCGCCCGGCGGCCACCGCCGCCAGGTCGGTGCCCGTCTCGTCGCGCTCAAAGCTCGCGTCCCCGTAGATCCGGTACTGGCGGCGACCGCGCGGGTCCTCCTCAACCAGGGCCAGCTCGTCGCGGTAGACCCGCTTGCCCAGGCGCGCCACCTCGACGCCGTCCGGATGGGCGCCGGGCACGTTGATGTTCAGCAGCGTCCCGTCCGGCAGCGGCACGTCCGCCAGTTCGGCCACCAGCCGCGCCGTGAACGCCGCCGCCACCTCAAAGTCAAAGCCGGAGCCG
>DASSZQ010000188.1:0-3468 GCA_035702755.1 Solirubrobacteraceae bacterium
TCGAACGGGATCTTGCGCCCGTTCTCAAACTCCTGGCCCTGCTCGTGCCCCTTGCCGGCGATGACGACCACATCACCGGCCGCCGCCCCGGCGAGCGCCTGCTCGATCGCGACCCGCCGATCGACCTCGTGCTCGACGTCCCGCCCGCTTCCGACCAGGATCTCATCGACGATCGCCGCCGGGTCCTCGGACCGCGGATTGTCGGAGGTCACGATCACGCGGTCGGCAAGCCGCCGGGCGATCTCTCCCATCTGCGGGCGCTTGCCCCGGTCACGATCGCCGCCGCAGCCAAACACGACATGCAGGGTGCCCTGGGTCAGCGGACGCGCGGCCCGGAGCACGTTCTCAAGCGAATCCGGTGTGTGGGCATAGTCGACGACGACGGCGAACGGCTGCCCCTCGTCGACGGTTTCGAATCGCCCGGGCACCTGCCCGGCGGTGGCGATCGCCCTCTGGCCGGTTTCGGCAGAGACGCCGAGGGCCCGGGCCGCCGCCAGGGCTGCGAGGACGTTGTAGACGTTGAACTCTCCGCGCAACGGTGATCGCAGCTGCATCTCGCCTTCCGGCGTCCTCACCGTGAACGTTGAGCCATGAATATCGGTGGTGAGATCTGCCGCCCGGTAGTCGGCGTCGCGGCGCAGGGCATAGGTGATCGCCTGCGGCAACTCCTCGGCCAGGCGCCGCCCGTACGGGTCGTCGATGTTGATCACCGCCGCCTCCGGGCGAGCGTCGACGAACAGCATCCGCTTGGCCAGGAAGTAGTCCTCCATCGTCGGATGGAAGTCGAGATGATCCTGGGTGAGGTTGGTGAAGATGGCGGCGGCGAAATGGATGGCGTCGGCCCGGTGCAGCGCCAGCGCGTGCGACGAGACCTCCATGACGCAGGCCCGGTCACCGCCGTCAAGCATCTCGCGAAACGTGCGCTGCAGATCGATCGCCTCCGGCGTCGTGCGCTGAACCTCGTACTCGGTCCCGCCGATGATGCTCTTGACCGTGCCGAGCAGCCCGGTCCGGCGCCCGTCAGCCTCCAACAGGGCCCGCAGCAGAAACGCCGTCGTCGTCTTGCCGTTCGTCCCGGTGACCCCGGCGGTGGTCAGCCGCCGCGTGGGATCGCCGAAGAAAGCAGCGGCCGCCGGCGCCATGGCGGCGCGGACCGAGGGCACCTGCACCTGGGGCACATCGAGGTCCAGATGCCGCTGCACGACAAGCGCGGCCGCTCCGCGCGCCACCGCGTCGGCGGCGAAGTCATGGCCGTCGCGGGTGTACCCGACGACGCAGAAGAACAGCGCGCCCGGGGAGACGAGCCGGTTGTCGTAGGCGAGATCCGTGATCTCGACCTGCTCGGCGGCGGGGTCCACACCCGGTATGACATCTCCGAGACGCATCCGGGGAGGGTATCCGGCGGTCCAGTCCGACCGGCGGCCGCCATGCGGCAGCGTCAGCAGCTCACACCGTCAGACGCTGCCGCTCGCTCACCGGCTCGGATGCTCAGGAGCTGCCAAATCCCCGCGCGGTCCCCGCGCGCGGCCGGTGATCGATGACGCGGTCGACCAGCCCGTAGGCGAGCGCCTCCTCCCCCGTGAAGTACCGGTCGCGCTCCATGTCGGCGTGCACGCGCTCCACGGACTGGCTGGTGTGCTGCGCGTAGATCTCGTCGACCCGGGCGCGCAGGGCGAGGATCTCCCGGGCGTGGATCTCAACGTCGGTCGACTGGCCCTCAAACCCACCGGAGGGCTGGTGGATGAGGATGCGGCTGTTGGGCAGCGCCATGCGCTTGCCGGGGGCGCCGCCGGCGAGCAGCAGCGATCCCATCGACATCGCGATCCCGTAGCAGATGGTCTGCACGTCTGGAGCGATGAACTGCATCGTGTCGTAGATGGCGAGGCCGGCGTAGATCGAGCCGCCGGGGGAGTTGATGTACAGGTGGATGTCCTTGTCCGGATCGTCGGACTCCAGGTGCACCAGCTGGGCGACGACGAGGTTGGCGGTCTCCTCGTCGACCTGGCCGCCGAGGAAGATGACCCGGTCGTTGAGCAGCCGGGAGTAGATGTCGAACGAGCGCTCGCCGCGTGCTGTCTGCTCGACGACCATGGGGACGAGTGGCATCTGGCCTCCTTGAAGGATGGGGTGCTAAGGTGCAACCCTGTGGTTGCAGTAACCCCCACCGTAGCAGACGCGCAACCGTACAGTTGCGCTTGGTCGTCGCTCACCCCGTTCCCAGGAGGCCGGCATGCCTGATCTCGTCGAACGCCAGATGGACCTTCCCGCCGGGATCGAGGAGGTGTGGGCGGCGGTGACCGATCCCGCCTGGCTTCAGTCGTGGCTGGCCGACGACGTGTGGCTGGAGCTGCGGCCGGGCGGCGATGCCCGCTTTGCCATCGGCGACAGCGTCCGCACGGGGTGGGTGGAGGAGGTCGTGGCTCCGGGCGCCGACGCGGCCGACCCGCTGTCGCCGGCGGGCGCCGGTGCCCCCGGCCCCGCCGAGGCCCGCCTGGCGTTCTGGTGGGCCGAGGACGGCGAGCCCGCCTCCCGCGTCGAGCTCTCGCTGACCCGCCTGGAGGACGGCACGCGGTTGCGCGTCGTCGAGACGCGTCCGCTGGAGTTGCTTGACCTCGTGGGCGTGCCCCTCCCCGGCCACGCCGGCCGGCGTTTCGGCCCGGCGCTGGTGGCGGCCTGACGATGAGCGACGACCGCGCCGGCGCGGTGTTCGGCGCTCTCGCCGACCCGATGCGCCGGCAGCTCCTGACCCAGCTCGCCGCCCATCCGGCCACCGCCACCGAGCTCGCCGGCGGGCTGCCCATCTCCCGCCAGGCGGTGGCCAAGCATCTGAACTCCCTGCTGGAGGCCGGGCTGCTGGAGCGCGAGCGGGCCGGGCGTGACGTGCGTTACCGGGTCACCCCGGAGCCGCTGTCTGACGCCGTCTCCTGGATGGCCGAGGTCGGTGGGCAGTGGGACGAGCGCCTCGCGCGCCTGTCACGGTCGCTGGGGCCATGAACCCGCGCTGACCCTGCCAGGTCCCTCGCTTCGCCAACGGCCTGGCCGCCCGCCGCCTGCGATGAAGGGCCTCGTCGGGGCCGTCCTCGCGTCCAGCGACCGATGCGTACGAAATTTCGTTCCGGCGCCGACGATCTCGAACGTATCGGTGGCCATAGGACGCTCCGGGACGAAATCCGGCGGCCGAATCCAGATTTCGAACAGATCGGCTGCTACCGAGTGCCCCCCGGGCGGCGGGCAACCGTCCGGGACCAGGCCCGGGTCGACCCCCTTTTCATCGCCAATGCCGCTCCGCCCCGGACGCCTGAGCTCGCCGACGGGCGCCTGAGGTCACTGCCTGCGCAGACCCCCGCGCGGACGATCCGCCGTCAGCGGGGGTTGATGCCGAAGTACGGCACGGCCCAGCCGATGATCTTCTGGAACGCCGGGGCCGCCACCGACCCGCCGTAGTAGGAGCCCTGGGGCTGGTTGACG
>DASSZQ010000206.1:0-29078 GCA_035702755.1 Solirubrobacteraceae bacterium
CGGCGACCAGAACTTCGCCGCTCCCAGCCGGAACGGCCGGTGCAACTCCCCGGCGTACTTGCGGAACACCGGCAGCCCGACGCCGCCCATGATGTAGGTCAGCGCCGTGGTGGAGGTGATGAAGCCGACCAGCTTGTACCAGCTCGGCTCCGGCACCAGGAACAGGCAACCGACGACCAGGGCGACGACGGTGGAGACCCACGGCACATGCCACTTGTTGGGCTTCTGCAGGGCCTTCGGCGCCATCCCGTGCACGCTCAGCCCGTAGTTGGTCCGGGTCGCGGTGCCGAGGTAGATCCACCCGGTACCGGATGGGGAGATCCCGCCGTCGATGAGCAGGATGGTGGCGTAGGACGCCAGCCAGCCGACGCCGGCCGCCTTCAGCGCGTCATACAGGGGCGCGTTGGACCAACTGCTGCTGGCCAGGCCGGCCCAGTCGCCCGGATGCACGCCGGCGCTCCCCCAGTTCAGCGCGCCGATGAAGGCGATCTGGAGGGCGACGTACAGGACGACGGCGATCGCGATGGCGGAGATCGTCGCCAGCGGCACGTCGCGCTGGGGGTTCTTGGCCTCGCCACCGTATTCGAGTGCCTGGCGGAAGCCCAGGAAGGCGAAGATGATCCCGCTCGTCGACATGGCCTCGAAGATCGGCGAGACCCCCATTGGCGTAAACCCGCCGTGGGCGGAGAAGTGGGAGCTGTCCATCACGGTGAACAGGAAGATGGCGGTCAGGGTGGGGATGATCAGCTTCCACCACGTGACCCACTTGTTGACCTCGCTCAGCAGCCGGATCCCGAAGATGTTCAGCAGGAAGAACAGCAGCATCAGCCCGATCGCAAACAGGATCCCCAGTGGCCACTTGAGCGTGGTAACGCCCGCGGACACGGTCGTCAGGGTCCCGGACTTCGTCTGGCTGGAGACGTAGGTGACGACCGCCTCCGCCTCAATCGCCGGGACCGAAATGGCCGACAGCCAGTACGTCCAGCCGATCAGCCAGCCCGTGTAGTTGCCGTGGGTGAGCACGGGGTAGCGGACGATGCCGCCCGTGCGCGGGAGCATGCCGCTGATCTCGGCATAGGTCAGGGCGATGAACGAGATGAACACGCCGCCGATGACCCAGGCGGCGACCGCCGACGGACCCGTCACCGAGGAGGCCGCCAGCGTCGCCAGCAGCCAGCCGGAGCCGATGATGGCCCCCATCGACATGAACAGCAGGGGGGTGAACCCCATCGTCTTCTGGAGGTGGCGGTCGGCTTCCTCAAATGACCCACGCACCTCAACGTTCTCAGAGACCTGCGATACCGCCACGGCCTACCTCCTCCTGTCAGGACACACGTGCGGAATTCGGCGAGTCAACCTATCTCTCCTGTCCTCCCCCGTGAATTATGCCGGTCAGCGCCATGACTGGCGCTACCGATCGCCTCGGCGGCGCCGGTGAATGCGGTCCGGGGGCACCGGAGGCGCCGGCAGCCGGTCTCCTCCATCGGCGAAGGTAACCCCCGGCCCGGGTACGCTTGCGTTTCCCATCTCCCGGAGAGGGAACTGGAGGCGCAGGTGCGGTACGGCTTTGCCATCGACCAGCGGACGTGCATCGGCTGCCATGCCTGCACCGTCGCCTGCAAGACCGAGCACGAGGTGCCGGTCGGCCAGTTCCGCACCTGGGTCAAGTACGTCGACCAGGGCCAGTACCCGGCCACCACCCGCGAGTTCGGCGTGCTGCGCTGTAACCACTGCACCGACGCCCCGTGCGTGACGGTGTGTCCGACCAAGTCGCTGTTCAAGCGCGAGGACGGCATCGTCGACTTTGACAGCGAGCGCTGCATCGGCTGTAAGAGCTGCATGCAGGCCTGCCCCTACGACGCGATCTACATCGACGAGGACACGCACACGGCGGCCAAGTGCAACTTCTGCGCCCACCGGATCGACCAGAACCTGGAGCCGGCCTGCGTCGTCGTCTGCCCCACCCACTCGATCTGGGTCGGCGATCTTGACGATCCCCAGTCCGGCATCGCCAAACTCGTCGCCACCCACCCCACCTCGGTCCGCGCCCCGGAGCAGAACACCGGCCCCAACCTCATCTATATCGGCGCCGACCGCGCCGTGCTCGATCCGCTCGCCGCTCCGGTTGACACCTCCTACGTGTGGTCGCGCCCGGACGAGCACCGGGCGGAGGTGGCCGAGGATCTCGCCCCGGATGCGGCGGTCACCGGCGCGCACACCACGCTCAACACCGCCCACTCACGCCCGTGGGGGTGGCGAGTCACCACGTATCTGTGGACGAAGGGCGTGGGCGCCGGGGCGCTCATCGTCGCCTGCGGGGCCCTCGCCCAGGATGTGGAGCTGGAGGAGCTGACGACGCTCGTCGCGCCCGCACTGGCAGCGGCGGGCACGGCCGTGACCGGGATCCTGCTCACCTGGGACCTCAAGCGACCGGACCGCGTGCTCTACATCTTCACCAAGCCCAACCCGGACTCATGGCTGTTCAAGGGGGCACTCGTGCTCGTCGGCTACGGAGCCGTGTCCGGAGCATGGCTGGCCACCGGAGTCGCGCAGCGGCTCGGAGTGATCGGAGCCCCCGGCGCCCGCGGAGCGCTGGCGCGGCTGCGCTGGGTGGCAGCACCCGGTGCGGCGCTGACCGCCGGCTACACGGCGTTCCTGTTCGGTCAGGCCGAGGGTCGTGATCTGTGGCAGTCGCCCCAGCTGTTGTGGCAGCTGCTCACCCAGGCGCTCGTCGCCGGCTCCGGCGCGCTGCTGACTGCCGCCGGATTCATGAAGCTCGAGGCCAATGCCCGCCGCTGGCTGGCGCGCGGCTTCGTCGGCGCCTCGGTCGCCCACCTGACGATGCTCGCCGCCGAATACGGAACGGGGCATGAGACGAAGAACGCTGCGACCGCCGCCCGCATGATCACCCACGGCCGCTACGCAAAGCTGTTTCGCTACGGCGCGGTCGGACTGTCGGTGGCCGGCGCCGCGGCCGCCGTGCCCGCCCTCGGCGGCCGGCGGCGGTGGTGGGCGGCCGCCGGCGGGCTCATCGCCCAGGCGGGGCTGCTGGCGTATGAATCGGTGTTCGTCCGCGCCGGTCAGGACGTCCCCCTGTCATGACCCGGAGGGGTTCGTGACCGACCCGCGTCCCCGCACCGTGCCCCCGGGCGGCCCAGACGGCCCGGCGCTGCCCGGTGCCCGCGCCCACGAGCACCTGGCCAACTTCCCGCCGGTTGCCGAGTGGGAGGACCACGTCGCCTACGACGCCAAGGCCCATCCCCGCAAGGTCGCCCACCACTACATGCTGGTCCCCACAATCTGCTTCAACTGCGAGGCCGGGTGCGGACTGCTCGCCTACGTCGACCGCGACGATCTGTCGATCCGCAAGCTGGAGGGCAACCCGGCCCACCCCGGGTCCCGGGGACGCAACTGCGCCAAGGGCCCGGCCACTATCAACCAGCTCACCGACCCGGAGCGGATCCTGTATCCGCTCAAGCGCACCGGCGAACGCGGGGGCGGGGGCTGGCGGCGCGTCAGCTGGGACGAGGCGCTCGACGACATCGCCGGGCGCATCCGCCGGGCGATCCTCGACGGCCGCCATGACGAGGTCATGTACCACATCGGCCGCCCCGGCGAGGACGGATTCCACGAGCGCACGCTTCAGGCGTGGGGCATCGACGGCTACAACACGCACACCAACGTCTGCTCGGCCGGGGCGCGGTTTGGGATGGCACTGTGGGCGGCCTATGACCGCCCCAGCCCAGACCACGCCAACGCCCGGGTGATTCTCCTGCTCTCCAGCCACCTGGAGACCGGGCATTACTTCAACCCCCACGCCCAGCGCATCCTGGAGGGCCAGATGGACGGGGCCAAGGTCATCGTCCTCGACCCGCGGCTGTCGAACACCGCCGGCAAGGCCGACCTGTGGCTGTCGCCCTGGCCGGGCAGCGAGGCGGCGATCCTGCTGGCGATCGCGTCGCACCTGATCCGTACCCGCCAGATCGACGAGGCCTACCTGCGCCGCTGGGTCAACTGGCCGACCTATCTGCGGGAACTGCACCCTGACGCGCCCGTCGAGTTCGACGTCTTCCTGGAGCGCCTTGAGCGTGACTACGCCCGGTACACGTTTGAATATGCCGCCGAGGAGGCGCGGATCGACGCCGATCTCATCGCGCAGACCGCGGAGACCATCGCCGGCTGTGACCACCGGCTGGCCGCGCATGTGTGGCGCTCGGCGTGCGCCGGCAACCTCGGCGGCTGGCAGGTGGCGCGGGCCATGTGGTTTCTGCTGGTGCTCACCGGCAGCGTCGGCACGGTCGGCGGGACGAGCCCCAACTCCTGGGACAAGATCATCCCCCACGGCCCCAACCAGCCAGACGCCGTCGATCACTGGAACGAGCTCATCTGGCCGCGGGAATATCCGCTCAGCACCAACGAGATGTCGATCCTCCTCCCCCACCTGCTCGAGGACCGGCGCGGCCGGCTCGACGTGTACTTCTCCCGGGTGTGGAACCCCATCTGGACCGCTCCGGACGGCTTTGGCTGGATCAAGGCGCTCACCGACACCGACAAGGTCGGCCTGCACGTCGCCCTCACCCCCACGTGGTCAGAGACGGCCGAGTTCGCCGCCTACGTGCTGCCGATGGGCCATTCCGCCGAGCGCCACGACACGCTGTCCTATGAGACCCAGCAGGGCAAGTGGCTGGGCTTCCGCCAGCCCGTGCGACGGGTGGCCATGGAGAAGCTCGGCCAGCCGGTCTTCGACACCCGTGACGCCAACCCCGGCGAGGTGTGGGAGGAGACCGAATTCCTGCTGGAGCTGACCTGGCGCATCGACCCGGACGGCGCCCTCGGCATCCGCCGCCACGCCGAATCCCCCACCCGGCCGGGGGAGCGGATGACCGTCGACGATTACTACGGGTGGATGTTTGAGCACAGCGTTCCCGGGCTGCCGGACACGGCCGCGGCCGCCGGGCTGACCCCGCTTGAGTACATGCGCCGCTTCGGCGCCGTCTCGGTCGCCGACGAGGTGTACCGCGTCGACGAGCAGCCGGTCGGCGACGACGCGCTCACCGACGCGACCCTCGACGAGGCCGGCGTCTACCGCACCCCGGTCGACGACGACAGCGAGCCACCGATGGTCGGCGAGGCCGGCTCGGTCGCCGTCCGCCATGAGGACGGAACCGTCACCACCGGCTGGCCCACCCCCTCCCGGCGCCTGGAGATCTACTCGACGACGATGCACGACTGGGGCTGGCCCGAGCACGCCACACCGGGCTACATCGAGTCCCACGTCTCCCACCACCGCCTGGACGAGGCGGCCGGCGAGCTGGTCCTGGTGCCGACCTTCCGGCTGCCGGTGCTGATCCACACCCGCTCGGGCAACGCCAAGTACCTCAACGAGCTCGCCAACTCCCATCCCCTCTGGCTCAACTCGGCCGACGCCGCCCGTCTGGGCATCGCCAGCGATCAGCTGGTCCGCGTCAGCACCCGGATCGGTCACCTGGTCGCCCGCGCGTGGGTGACGGAGGCCATCCGCCCCGGCGTCTGCGCCCTCAGTCACCACATGGGCCGCTGGCGCCTGCACGAGGGCGAGGGCAGCCGGTGGGTGTCGGGCCGTGTCGACATCAGCCACCCGGACGGTCCGGACAGCTGGATGCTGCGCTACACCAGGCCCGTCGAGCCGTTCGTCTCCGACGATCCGGACTCATCGCGCATCTGGTGGGACGACCCCGGCGTTCACCAGAACCTCGCCTTCCCCGTCCAGCCGGATCCGCTCTCCGGCATGAACTGCTGGCTGCAGATCGTCCGTCTGGAGCCTGCCCACGCCGACGATCGCTACGGCGACATCTACGTCGACCGCCGCCGGGCGCGAGCGGTCTACGACGAGTGGCTGGCCATGACCCGCCCCACTTTGGGTCCTGGCCAGCAGCGCCGGCCGGAGTTCTTCATGCGGATGCTCCGCGTCACGCGCCGGGCGTATCGCGCCACCCCGCCAGGCGCATGAACCGGCGGCGCTCGCCCTCGCGCGCCGGGGGCAGATCGAGGCTCGGACCGTCGATCTCCACGTGCGCGCCCTCGGGGTCATAGGCGACCCGGATCCGGCTGACCGCGCCGCCGTAGTGAAACATGAAGCACGCCGCCTCCACCCGTGGCGCCGCCGGCGCCGGCGCGATGTCCAGCGCCTCCAGGGCGCCGTCGGCTGCGGCCGCCGCGCTCGCCGTCGCCACCCCGGCGGCCCGCGGAAGTCCGGTGCCGGCGGCGTCGCCGACGACGTACAGGCGCGTGCCGTCGACGGCGCCCCGCTCGCCGACGGCCACCAGCGGCCCCTCGCCGGGAAGTCCGGCCAGGCACGGGCTGCGCACGTGCGACGGGATGAGCAGCGCCGCGTCGTAGTTCAGGACCCGCCCGTCGCGCGCGCGCAGCGACCCGTCGGCGCTGGCCTCGAGATCGACAGCGAACCCGGGCTCCACCCGCACCCGCGCCCCCGCACACGCGTCCATGACCAGCGACGGCGCGTCGCCGCCGACGCCCGCCAGCGGTACCGGCTCCGGGGTGGCGACCGTCACCCGCACCATGTGACGCGCCCGGAAGTGCTGTTCGGCGAGGCGGACGGCAAGCGCAAAGGGCGCCGGGGGGCAGCGGTACGGCGCCGAGCAGGCGGCGATGAGGAGGCTGCCGGTGGTGATCTCCGGCAGCTGCGCCCGGGCGATGCCCGCCCCCTGCGGGCTCCACGCGGCGACGGCGCGGCCCCGGAGCCCCGCCGGGATCTCGCCGAGCGCCAGGCCGGGAGCGGCGATCACCGCGTCGGCCGCCAGCCGGCGCCCGTCGACCACCACGCCGTCGGCCGACACCTCGGTGGCGGCGGCCGGGGTGACGCTGACGCGGTCAAGCCGGACCGGCACCGAGAACGTCTCCGGCGCCGCTCCTCCGGCGAGCACATCGAGCGTGCCGGCCAGAAATGTCGCGCAGGCGCCGGGGGCGACCAGCGAGACGTCCACTCGCTCGCCACCCCGCTCGCGCAGCCGCGCCGCTGCCGTCAGCCCACCCGGCCCGGCGCCGACGACGATCACCCGCCGCCGGCTCACTCCGGCAGCTCCACGAACGCGTCGCCGGCCTCGATCACGACCGGGAAGGTTCGCACGGCCACGTCGGCGGGGCCGCGCACGCGGGCGCCGTCTGTGACCCGGAACTGGCTGCCGTGGCGCGGACAGGTGATCACGTCGCCGTTCAGCTCGCCCTCACACAGGGAGGCGCCGGCATGGGGGCAGACGTCCGCGGCCGCCCACAGCCGGCCGGCGAGGTGATAGAGCGCGATCGGTCCCGCGGGTGTCTGATCCACCCGGCCCACATATCCCAGACGTCCGGCGAAGTCGGCCAGCGGCGCCAGACGCAGCCGGCGGGCTCGGCGGCGGCCGGAGAGACGGTCCTCCAGACAGGCCCGCAGGACTCGATCGGCGTTGCCGCGGTTGGTCACCGCGTCGGCGCCCGCCGTCTCGGCCTCGCGCCACAGCTCCGGCTCCGGCATCGCGACAAACCCCACGATCGTCAGCTCCGGCAGGCGCGCCCGCCACCCCCGCACCGCGTCAAGCGCCCCCTCCAGCTCCAGCTCGACAAGCAGGCCGACCGGCTCACCGTCGCCCTGCGGCACCGGCCCCAACAGGATCACCGGCTCTGCCCCCACCAGCGCGGCCACCCGTGCCGCGCGACGCTCGACGAGCGGATCGCGCGTGCGCAGCAGCAGGATCCGGCTCACGGCGCCGGCGCCCTCACTCGGCGCAGCGGATGCAGTTGATCTGGTCGCGCTCGATCCGCTCGCGCACGAGCGGGAACGCGGACAGGCCGTCGTGCAGCGCGCCGCGCTCATCGTCAAGTGCCGCCGGCCGCAGCCGCACCAGCCAGCCCTCGCCGTAGGGGTCGCGATTGACGATCCCCGGGTCAGCCCCGAAGCGCTCGCTGTTGACCGCGACCACTTCGCCGCTCAGCGGGGAGCGAAACGGGCCGACCCACTTCGCGCTCTCGATGACCACGAGGGTCCGCCCGCGGCGAACCCGGTCCCCGGCGTGCTTCTGGAAGGTCACCGACACCATCCGCCCGCACAGCGTCTGGGCGACGTCGGTCATCCCCAGCCGGGCGCTGCCGTCGTCCTCGAGCCGGATCCAGACGTCGAGCTCCAGGTCGTAGAGGTACTCCTCAGGCAGTGCGCAGCCGGCGAAGACCTGCATCGCTACGCCTCGGCACAGGAAATGCCCTCCCGCTCCAGGAAGGCCTGGTAGGCGGACACCCCCTCGGCGCCGGTGACGAGGTCGACGGCGTCGCGCTCCCAGTCCTCCGGCCGGAGCGTGGCGATCCAGCCCTCCCCGTAGGGGTCGCGGTTGAGCAGGCCGGGATCGCCGGTCAGTGCCGGGTTGACCTCGACGATCTCGCCGCCGACGGGCGCCGGCACCGGACCCACCCACTTTGAGCTCTCGACCGTGCCGATGCTCTTGCCCTTGGCCAGCGACTTGCCCACGCGCTTGGTGGTGACCGAGATGATCCCCTTGGCGAGATGCTGGGCGACGTCGGTGAGCCCCACGACGATGACGTCGCCGTCGCGCCGCGCCCACACGTGCTTCTCCACCAGGTAGTACAGCTCCTCCGGGATGTTGCAGCCCACCACCGTCGTCATGCCTCGCTCCTCGTGTCGTGCCGGGGGGTTGTCATCAGCTCCGGGTGCTCCACCTCCACGTGGTTGATCAGCATGTCGAAGGCGACCATCCGGATCTCCCGCGCGAACGTCTCCAGGAACGCCGGATCCTTGCTGCGCGGCTTGACCCGGGCCTCGTGGGCGGCGCCGCACACCGGGCAGGCGACGCGATAGCGACGTCGGCCAGAGCTGATCGTCCACGTCTGCACGGCGTCCGGGTGGGCGTCCACGAGATGGACGTGGACCTCACCGCGGGCGCCTGTCTGATCGCACAGCGGGCAGCGCATCCCGTCACGCCCGCCGCCGCTTCTCCAGCCACCCGGCGATCGCCGCATCGAGCTCGCACACGAGCTCAAACAGCGCCTCCCCGGCGGGGGTGGCGAGGATCGCGTCGTGCTCGAGGTCGCGCGTGACGAGGCCGAGCTGGATGAGCGCGTTGCAGCGCTCGGTCAGCGCCAGCCGCGGAAGCCGGATCCGCTCCGCCACGGTGTCGATCGCCGCCGAGTCCTCGGCGGCGATGACCGCCGAGAGCACCTCCCAGTTGAGCGGATCGGTCGCGCCGTGCAGGACCCGGAGCAGGAAGTCGTGCGCGACCTCCCGCTCCTGACCGTCGCTCAGCTCCGGTCCCGGGGCGGGCGTGCCCTCGTGGAAGGCGAAGGAGCTCAGCTGCTCGCCGGCGGCGGTGGCATCGCGCAGCCGGGCGGCCAGCGCCCGCGCGAGCTGTGGTGAGACGCACGGGGTCACGACGCTCATCCCGCCGGCTCCGGGGTGGGCGCAGGGTCGCCGCCGGCGCCGTTGGCCGCCGCTCCGACTCCCGCCAGCGCCGGCTCGGCCTGCCCCAGCGCCCGCTCGACGAGCGCGGTCAGTTCCGCGACCTCAAAGCCGGCGCCGACGGTCTTCGCCGCGTCGGAGTACATCGCCAGGTCCTTGGGGCAGCTGACGATGAAGTAGTCCAGGTCACCGAGCGCCTGCGCCTCCCTGATCCGCTGCTCGCTGGGACGCTCGTCGAGTTTGGAGTCGTCCATCCAGATGCGTCCGCCGCCGGCCCCGCAGCAGAACGTGTTCGTCCCGTGGCGGGGCATCTCGACGAGCTGCGCCCCGGTCGCCTCGATCAGCGTGCGCGGCGCGTCGGTGATCCGGTTGTAGCGGGCCAGGTAGCACGGGTCGTGGTAGGTGACGCGGGTGCCGGTCAGCGGCGTCGTCAGACTGATCTGACCCTGGGCGACGAGGTCGGCCAGCAGCTCTGTGTAGTGGTAGACGGGCTTGTCGAGGCCGTACTGGGGATACTCGTTTCGCAGTGTGTTGAGCGAGTGCGGGTCGGTCGTGAAGATCGCGTCGTAGCTCGCCTCCGCCAGCACGCCGAGGTTGTGCTCGACGAGCATCTCGAACAGCCCCTCCTCGCCGACGCGCCGGACGTCGTTGCCGGCGTTGCGCTCGCCGTCGTAGAGCATGCCGAAGGAGACCCCGGCGTCGTGGAGGATCCGCGCCACCCGCTGCGAGGCCCGCTGCACGCGCTCGTCAAACGACGCGAAATCCCCCACGAACCAGATGTAGCGGACCGGCTCCTTGCGGGCGTCGGGGATCGTGAAGTCCAGCGCTTTGGTCCACCGCGCGCGCATCCGCGCCGACTTGCCGTATGAGTTGCCCTGCTTGACGAAGTTCTCCAGCGTCTGCTGCAGCAGCGGCTCCATCCGTCCCTCGTCGACGAGGGTGCGGCGCATGTCGATGATCGTCGGCACGTGCTCGATGCCCACCGGGCACGCCTCGACGCACGCCATGCACGTGGTGCATGACCACAGCACGTCATCGGAGATGACCGCCGCGGCGCCGTCGCCGCCGCGCTGCTGCTCAGGATGCTGATAGAGCCGGTCGCGGATGTCGAGGATGAGCTGCCGCGGGGCCAGCGGCGAGCCGGCGGCGGTCGCCGGGCAGACCGAGGTGCAGCGGCCGCACTCGGTGCAGGAGAAGGCGTCGAGCACCTGCTTCCAACTGACGTCGGCGAGCGAGGCGATGCCGGGCCGGCCGGTCGGCGGGCGCTCCAGCGCGGCCGGCGTCGCCGCCGGCACCTGGACGACGGGCAGCTGCGTGCGGGGCACGCTCCGGGGCGGCAGCTTCCCAAAGAACACATTGGGGATCCCCGTGATGATGTGGAAGTGCTTGGACAGCGGCAGCAGGTTGAGGAACGTCAGCACCGTCAGGTTGTGCAGCCACCATCCGAACTCGCTCACCGTCAGCGCGCTCGAGCGGCTCAGCCCGCCGAGCGCCGCGGCCACGAGCGCCGTCAGCGGCGCGAAGTCGCGCTCGTTGCCGTGGATGTTGAAGGCGACGAGCCGCCCGGCGTCGTGCAGCAGGCCGCCGGCCATGATGAACAGGATGAAGGTGAGGATCACGATCCCCTCCCAGTGCGGCGCTGAGCGATAGCGCTCCTCGGCCTTGCCCAGGCCGAACAGGCGCGGCGTGTGGGCGATCAACCGGCGGTAGAGCATGTAGCTGACCGCGACGATGACGCTCGCCTCCAGCAGATCGCGCAGCACAAAGAAGGGCGGCCCCAGCGGCTGGTTGGGCCCAAAGCCGGGGATGTGCCAGTTGTAGTCAACGGCGCGTCCGAACAGCGTGACGATCTGCAAGAACAGGATCACGAACGCCCAGAAGATGAGCGCGTGCATGATCCCCGCGGGCTGCTCGCCGCGCAGGAACTTCATCTGGCCAAAGCCGTAGACGAGCGTGCGCTTGACGCGCTCGCCGACGCGGTCCAGGCGCGCGGCCGGCCGCGCGGCCACCAGCAGCCGCGCGCGCCGGGACAGCGTCCAGCCGAAGATCGCCATCGCGATGGCCAAGGCGACTCCGAACAGCGGCTCGCTCATGCGATGGCTCCCTGAAGCGCCTCGGTCAGCGCGGGCAGAACGTCGAACAGGTCTTCGGTCGTGCCGTAGTGGGCGACGTCGAAGATCGGCGCCTTCTCGTCGGTGTTGATGGCGATGATCAGCTCGGCGTCACTCATGCCCTCCAGGTGCTCCGGCGCGCCGGAGATCCCGCACGCCAGATACAGCTTCGGCTTGACCTTGCGGCCGGACTTGCCGACCTGCCGGGTCTTGGCCAGCCACCCGGCGTCGGTCACCGGGCGTGAGCCGGAGACGGTCGCCCCCAGCGCCTCGGCGACCTCCTGGGCGAGCTCGATGTTCTCCTCGCCGCCGATGCCCCGACCGACCGAGACGAGGATCTCCTCGGCCGTGATGTCGACGTCGCTCGTATCCGGCGCCACCCGCGCCAGAAACTGCGTGCGCACGCCGCTGAGGTCCGGCGCGGCAACGTCCTGCACCGCACCGGGGGAGCCGCTCGCCGCCGTAAACGAGCCGGCGACGACCGACGCGATCACCGGGCCGGTGACCTCGACCTCGGCGTTGAGCTTGCCGCCGTACACCTGGCTGGTGGCGACCGTCGCCTCACCGTCGAACGCAAGCTCGGTGCAGTAGGCGACGAGCGGACGGCCGGTGCGTGCCGACAGCGCGCCCGCCAGGTCCATTCCGACGGTCGTGTTGGCGATCAGGACGAGCCGCGGATCCCGCGGGGCGATCAGCGACGCGAGCACCGTCGCGTAGGCCTCGGGGACGAAGTGCTCCAGGACCGGGTCGTCGACCGACAGGACGGTGTCGGCGGCGAGGCCGTCGGCGAGACCGCGCGCGCCGTGCCCCAGCAGGCACGCGACCGTCGGCCCGCCGAGCTCGGCCGCCTTGCCGAGCAGCTCGTGCGTGACGTCGGTGACCGCGCCCGCGTGATGCTCGACGAGGACGAAGATCTCGTTGCTCATTTCAGGATTCCTCGCTCACGGATGATTTCGACGATTCGCGCGGCGACGGCGTCGGCGCCGCCGCTCAGCATCTCGGCGTGGGAGCTCGACTCCGGCGCGTACATGCGCCGGACCTTGAGCCCGGTCTCGGCCGGCACCTCGGGCGCCGGCGCCTCCTCGATCCCGCCCTCCTGCATCGCGGCGCGGATCCGCGAGATCGGCACGTAGCGCGGCGCCTGGCGGGCGGCCTGGACGCCGATGACGGCGGGCCCGGCCACCTTCAGCTCGTGCACGACGCCGGCGCCGAACTCCTGGCTGACCTTGACGCCGCCGTCGAGCGGCTCCACGCCGATCGCCACCGACACGTGCGGCACGCCGAGCCGCCCCGCGAGGATGACGCCGGCCTGGCCGTCGAGGTCCTCCGGCGTCTGCACGCCGATCAGGACGAGGTCGTACGGCTCGCGCTGAAGATGCTCGGCGAGGATCGCCGCTCGCCGGTGGCTGGAGACCCCGCCCTCGAAGTCACCGGTCAGCTTGACCGCCCGGTCGGCGCCCTTGGCGAGGGCGGAGTACAGGCTCTGGTCGACATCGGTCTCGTCGAGCGCGATAACGGTCACGCTGCCGGCACCGGCGTCCTTGAGCAGCAGCGCCTCCTCGAGCGCCTGCTCGTCCCACTCGTTGAGCTTGAAGCTCAGGTACTCGCGCTCGATGTCGGTGCCGTCGTCATTGAGCTCGAGCTCCTCGACGAGATCGACCGTCTGCTTGAGCAAAACGACGATGTTCATCCTCTCTCTCCTTGGTCGGCGGTCAGGCGAACGCGCCCCGCCGCCGGCGGGGCGCACAGCTCAGGGGGGCGGGTCGGCCCCGGTCCGGGGCGCACGAGGTCCTCGAGGCGCAGCGCGTCCCGGATCTCGAGCGTCTCGGCGGGAGTCGGGCGCCAGGGGAAGTCGCGCGGCGCCTCGGCCGGGCGCCAGCTGCCCATCGGACGGGTGCAGCCGGGCTCGCCGCTCACCGACGGGCAGCCGTTGGTCATGAACGCGTGCCCGTCCTCGATGACCTCGTCGATCAGCGCGCGGGGAGCGTGGATGCGCACCAGCGCACCGTCGTCGTCGAAGCGAAAGGCGGAGCGGTCCAGCCCGCGCTCCTCCAGCAGGAACTTGGCGAGCTGGATGCGCCGCCAGCGTCCCAGCGGCGTCTTGGGCAGGTCGCCCATCCGCGAGTCCGGCTCCGGGTTGAAGCAGAACAGATACGAGAACACCTGGACGTCGAGCAGCCGCGCGAAGATGTCGATCAGGTCGCTGTCGCGCTCGCCGAGCCCGACGAGGGTGTGGCAGTTGACCTTCCACGGTCCGAAGATCTCCCGGGCCGCTCCGACGATCCGCCAGTACTGCTCCCACTTCAGCCCGCCCTTGGGAACGTCGGTCCGGATCGAGCGAAACAGGTCCTCGGTGACGGCGTCGAGCCCGATCCCAATCATGTCCGCGCCGGCGTCCTTGAACTGCCGCAGCCGCTTCTCGTTGAGCGTCGGCGGCGCGACCAGCAGCGACAGCGGCGCCCGCACGCGGGAGGTGATGCGGCGGCTGATGTCAAGCGTGTCCGGAAAGGCGCGGCCGTGGGTGACCATCGAGATGCACAGCCGGGTGAGCTTGTCCTCATGGCGGACGAGCCGGCGGACGAGCTCGTCGGTCGCCACCAGCGGCCACTCGACGCGGATGAACGACTTCTCCTCGTAGTCGCCGGGCCGGTTGCGGGCCAGGCCGCAGTAGCCGCAGTCCGACAGGCACCCGCGGTCATAGGAGAGCAACAGGTTGATCCCGCCGAAGTCAAACGGGCGCGTGAACCGGCCGGACCTGAAGCGCAGCGCCAGGGCGCTGGCGTAGGAGATCCGCACCCAGTCCGGGCTTTCCATACGCTCGCCGCCGGCCGGCAGCTCGATCGTCGTGGCGCTCATACCGTGACCTCCATCGCGGGCTCCGGGAAGTAGCAGGACCCCTCCGTCCTCATCGGCGCGGCACCGCCCGCGCGCTGCAACGCCCGCTCGGCCGCGCTCCACACCGCGCCCGCCAGCACCTCCGGGGGGACGCCGAGCGCGCCGCGGGGCATCTCCCGGTCGGCGATCGCGGCGATCCGCTCCGGATCGGCCCGGCACCAGCGCAGCGACGCCTCGAGCGCGAGCAGCTCCGGCGGCATGACCGAGAAGTCGCCGGCGATCATCACCGACGACAGCGCGTCGCGCTGGACGCCGACGTAGATGCGGACAAAGCCGGCGGGCGTCTTGACCGCCGATGTGCCGCGCGTGTCGCCGGGCGGGGTGCGCGCCGACAGCCACTCCTCGGCCGCGTAGCGCTCGGTGGCGAGCGCCGCGGCGCGGCGCCGCTCAGGGGCGTCGAGCTGCGAGCGGGCGAGCTGGACGCCGAGCGTGCGCCGGAATCCCTCGGCGATCGCGTCGCGCAGCTGCGCTCCGTCGAGCCGGTGCCCGGCCTGCTCGGACACGGTTGTGATCCGCTCCTGCACGCGCGCGACGCCCTTGTCGGCGAGCTTGGCCCCGGGAATCCGCAGCACCGAGAGCATCAGCTCGACGTCGAGGGCGGCGAGGACGCTGGCGTGGAACAGCAGCGCGCCCCGGTCGTCGAGGTAGAGCCCCAGGCCCGCGACCTTGCGGCCGTCGACCTCAAGGTCGTTCTTGCCGCGAAAGCGGGCATGCACCCCCAGCTCGGCGAGGCCGGTGACGATCCCGCCGGCGTACTGGCGCAGCAGATCGCGCGGGCCGATCCCGGCCGGGGAGCGGCTGGCGATCGCCACTCCCAGCTGCTCCGGCCCCATGATGATCGCCCCGCCGCCCGTGGGCCGCCGGCCGACGTCGATACCGGCCCGCGCACATGCGTCGCGATCGATCTCGGCGTCGATCGCCTGGTAGCGGCCGACGAGCGCGCAGTGGGGCCGGTACGTGTACAGGCGCAGCGTCGCCTCGCTCGGCGGCGTTTCGCCGCGGCCGTGGTGGAGCATGAGCGCCTCGTCGGTGGCGAGGCCCTCCGCGGCCCCCGCGCCGTCGTCGCAGATCAGTCGCCAGACGCTCACAGCTCGGCCCAGGTCAGCGAGCAGCAGTACTCGTGAAACGCCGGCTCCAGGCCGCGCTCGCGCGCGTAGGCGACCATCCCCTCGGCCGGGTAGGCGATCCCGTTCAGACCCTGGTCGATCGCGGCGCGGTCGAGCGCGACCTTGGTCTCGCCCATCGGCCGCCCGCAGCCGAGGTTGATCCGGGTGTTGGCCATGCGCGCCCGGGCGACGGCGAAGAAGTCGGTGACATCGGCGACCGGCGGGGGCGGCAGGTGCCCCATCGGCGTCCCCACGAGCGGGGTCAGCACGACGAGGATCAGCGTCGAGACCGGGTGGCGGGCGATCATCTCCAGCGCATTCCACTCGCCCAGGAAGCGGCCGTAGTGCAGGCCGAGGACGATGTGCGGGATGATCCGCAGCCCCCGGTCGGCGAGCAGCTGCAGCGACCGGTCGAAGTCATCCGGCGTGAGGTCCAGGTGGTAGACGTCGCGGATCGTCTCCTCGGCGCCGATGATGTCGAGCATCACGCCGTCGACACCTGCGTCCGCCAGTCCCTCGGCGAGCCGCGGCGAGACGACCCCGGAGTGCACGACGACGCGCATGCCGAGCTCCTCGCGGATCCGGCGCATCGCGTCGAAGTGGGGCGCGAGCGGGACGCCGCCGTGGCGCTGCGAGCCCCCAGAGACGAGCATGCCGTCGGTGCCCTGCGCCTTCAGGCGCTGCGCGGTGGCGAACAGGTCGCGCTCGGTGCCGAGCGTCACCATCCCCTCCAGCACCTTGGTCTTGCAGTGGTCGCACTGCAGCGCGCACGCACTTCCGGTCACCGACACCGGCAAAAAGCGGTTGGCCCGTTTGGGTGTCCACTCGCTCGACTGCCAGCGCTTGAGTCCGGGGGCGTAGAACTGGATGTCGGTGCCGAAGCGCTCCAGCCGCAGCGCGAGCCCGTCGGTGATGTCGGTGGCGACGCTCACTCGGCGATCGCCCCCTGCCTGCGGAAGCGCTCGACGGCCGCCGCGAACCATGTGCCGATCTCGTCCTCCCCGCGCATGAGATGGACGAGATCACCCTCGTCGATCTTGTGCAGTTCGACGAGCCAGGCACCGAACGGATCGGCGTTGACGCTCCCCGGCTGCGCGATCACCGCCGGGTTGGCGGCGGCGATGACGCCGCCGACCGGCGCCGGGAGCGGACCGACGAACTTGGCGGCCTCGACCGTGGCCAGCGACTCGCCCCGCGCCCGCCGGGCGCCCGCCGGCGCCGGTGAGATCGCCACGACGTCGCCCGTCGTCTCCGCCCCCAGCGGGTCATAGCCGATCCGGGCGCGACCGTCATCCAGCAGCGCCACCCACAGGTTGGCCACGGGGTCGTAGGCCAGCTCCGGATCAAGCGTGTATCCGGCGACCGTGAACATCAGCGCACCACCAATCCGGGCGCGAGCGCCTGCAGCGCCCGGACCCCGTCGTCTCCGAACTGAACCAGGCGCGCCGCCAGCGCCTCGCGCTGGGCCCGCGCCCCCACCAGCGCCCGCGCGATCCCGTCCGCGCGCCCATTCATCGCCGGATCCTTCACCGCGGCCGTGGTGACGCGCCCGTCCTCGACCCGGATCCGCACGCGCGTCTCGCCGGCGCCGCCGTCATAGACCCAGACGCCGGCGCGGATCTTGACCTGGCGCCCGCTCGGCGGCGCAAGCGACGGTCCGGCGATCCAGCCGGGCTCGGTCAGCCGCCGCTCCCACTCCGTGATCGCCGCGTCCTCGGCAGCGCCGGGGCGGGCGCTGCGCGCCGGCTGCCCCAGGGCGCTGGAGTAGGCGCGGCGCAGCGCGCTCTTGACCGCGTCCTCCGGCAGCTGGGGCAGCGTGCCGACGTGGGCGCGCATCAGGCTCAGGCACTCCTGGCGCATCGGCTCGTCCGGCACGCGCAGCACCGCGGCCATTCGCTCGTGGGGGAAGGCGAACATGACGTTGCCGACGACGACCACCCCCTCCCCAATCTGCCCCGCCCCGGTGCCGGAGATCTTGCGTCCGCCGGCGACGATGTCGTTCGTGCTCGCGACCTCGGCGGGAACACCGAGCGAGCGCAGCGCCGTCGCCGCCGGCTCGAGCAGCTCGGCATACAGCCGGGCCACGGCGGCCGGTGCCGAGCTGCGCGGGAGGATGAGCGCAAAGAACAGCTGGTCGCCGTCGAGGTACACGGGCCCGCCGCCGATCTGGCGGCGCAGCACGGGCAGGCCGAGCGCCGCGCAGACATCGAGGTCGAGCTCCTCCAGCCGGCGGTGATAGCCGAGGCAGACGTAGGCCTCGGCCGGGCGGCAGAACGACAGCACGGGGTCGGCGCCGGGCGCCATCGCCTCGGCGAGCCCGTGCCACAGGGCCTGCGAGCGCACCGCGCTCACGTACCCGGTGTCGATGACCCGCAGCGTCACTCAGGCTCCCACGGCGTCGATCCCGCCGAGGGCCTCGTCGAGCAGCTCGGCGATGTCCCGCACCCGCAGCCGGTCGTCGACCCCGGCGGCCTTGGCGCCATCCTCGAAGCGCGAGACCTCATACGGGCAGCAGACCGCCAGCACGTCGGCGCCGGTCTCGGCCGCCTCGCGCACCCGCCGCTCCGACAGACGCTCGCGCGTGTGGCCGGCGGTGTGGCCGTCGAGCCACATGCCCCCGCCGCCTCCGCCGCAGCAGTAGCCGTTCTCGCGGCAGCGCATCATCTCGACGAGCTCAAGGCCGGGAATCGCCTCCAGCAGCTTGCGGGGCGCGTCGTACTCGCCGTTGTGACGGCCCAGGTAGCAGGGGTCGTGGAAGGTGACCTTGACGTTGAGCTCGCGCTCGAAGTCGAGGCCGTCGACGAGCGGCGCCAGCAGCTGCGTGTAGTGCAGCACCTCAAACTCGTGCCCGTACTTCGGATAGACCTTCGCCAGCGCGTTGAACCCGTGCGGGTCCGGGGTGACGATCGCGCCGAACTCGTGCTTCTCAAGCGTCTGCACGACCTGCTCCATGAGCATCTCGAACAGGCCCTTCTCCCCGGCCAGCCGCTGCGAGTCGCCCAGCGTCCGCTCCTCGTGGCCGAGGATCCCGTAGTCGACGCCGAGGTGGTGCATGACCCGTGCGAACGCCTGCGCGGCATCCTGCCCGCGCGGGTGATAGGACCAGTAGTCCTCGACGTAGAACAGGTAGTCCACCCGGCCGGGCTCCTTGGTCAGGTCGCGCACCGGGACGCCGGCCTTCCTCGTCCACGCCGGGCGCTTGCGCGGGGACTGGCCGAGTGCGTTGCCGTACTGAAACGTCGACTCCAGCACGCCCTGCAGCTCGGCCGGCACCTCCTTGCCCTGGGTCATCGCCTCCTCGCGCGCGGCGGGCATGATCTTGATCATGTCGACCTGCTTGGGACAGACCCGCAGGCAGTTGCCGCACGTCGTGCACAGCCACAGGTCAGGGTCCTCGAGCAGGTCGATCCCCATCTGAAGCTTGCGGTGCACCTTGCGCGGCCCGTACTCGCCGACGAGGTCGACCGGACACACCGGTACACAGCGGCCGCAGCCGTAGCACCACTCAATCGACTCGGCCTCGGTCAGCCCGGCGAGGGTGAACAGCGGCGAGGAGTCGTAGTCATCGATGACCCGTGTCTGCAACTGCCGGTTCCAGTCGGCCGTCAGCTCGACGCCGTCGACGACCGCCGAGTCGACCTCGTGGATGATCGGCAGCACCTTCTGGCCTCCGATGGGCACTATCTGACCTCCTCGCGGTGTCCGGAGTAGGTGCCGAGCAGCCGGCGCACCAGCTGCGCCATCGGCGGCACCAGGGCATTGAACTCCTGCGTCATCTTCAGGCCGAGCACGGTCCGCATGTAGACGCCGTACGTGCAGGCGAGCATCACGTCGGTGCCGAGGCGGCCGCCGCCGCCGCGCCGGAATGCGCCCGCCTCGGGCGAGTCGTGGAGCGCGGCGATCGCCGCTCCGACCCGCTCATAGGACGCGCCGAGCCCGTCGGCCTCAAGCTCGTAGTCTTCGCCGATCAACAGCGGCAGCGCGCCGGTGCGGCTCTCGGTGCTCCAGACCCAGCGCGCCCACAGGGGGTGGCGCTCCGGGGCGGTGAAGTGCAGAAGCTCGGAGGCGAGCTCGGCCGCGCGGTCCTCCGAGAGGGACCCGGTGGACGCGCAGAAGCGTTCGAAGCGGACCGCCACCGGCTCTGGGCCGGAGAGCAGGTCCTCCACCCAGGCGCCGACCGCCGCGTCGCCACGGGCGCCGAGGATCGCGCTCGCCCGGCGGCGGCCGACAAACGTCCGCTCGATCGCGCCCCGGACCGCGGTGCCGTCCAGTGGCGCGGCGAGCAGCCGCTCCTGCATCGCCCGCGCCTTGTCGGCAAGCTCGGCCACCAGCGTGTCGATCTCCTCGGGGCTCACGTGCTGGTGGATCTGCTCAAGCAGCTCCTTGGCCGTCGGCACATCGACCTGCGGCAGGGCGCCGGCAGCCATCGGGCCCGCTCCGCCCGCCATGCTCAGGCCGCCGTCAGGCTGGCCCGCCGCACGAGCGCCGCCGCCTTGCTCGCCGCGGCTCCGGCCGAGGAGATCGTGTCCTCCAGGTCGGCCGGTCCGAGCGCCGCTCCGCAGGCGAACACGCCCGGGCGCGAGGTGGAGACCGTGTCCAGCGGCGGCTTGGCGACCTCGATGAAGCCGTAGCGGTTGGGCTCGACACCGAGCACGTCGGTCATCGTCTTCGTTCCGGCGGAGGGCTCCATCCCCACCGACAGAACGACCATGTCCATCGGCACCTCAAGCGGGCGGCCCATCGTCGTGTCCTCGCCGCGCACAATCAGGCGCTCGCCGCGCTCGAGCACCTCGGTGATGATGCCCTTGATGTACTGCACGTGGTGCTGCTCCTGGGCGGGCCAGTACAGCTGCGTCTCCCAGTAGCCATACATCCGCATGTCGATGTAGAAGATGTAGGCGCGCGAGCCGGGAACGAGCTGGCGCACCTCGATCGCCTGCTTGGAGGCGATCCCGCAGCACACCTTCGAGCACCACTCGTTGCCGATGTTGCGGTCGCGCGAGCCGACGCACTGCACCCAGCAGATCCGCTCGGGGGGCTTGCCCGTCGACGGCACCACAACCTGATGGGTCTTGAGCTGGGCCTCGAGGTCCTGCAGCGTGAGCACGTCGGGGTACTGGTAGTAGTTGTAGATCTGGCGCTCCCGGCCGGGATCGAAGTGGTCGAAACCCGTGGCCACGATCACCGCCCCCGCCTCGATCTGCTCGCCGTCGGACAGCGTCACGGTGAACGCCCCCGCCTCACCCGCCAGTTCGGTCACCGTCGTCTGCGTCCGCACCTCGGCCAGCTGGCGCTCGCTCAGCGCCGCGATCATCCCGTCCATCGCCGCCTCGGCGTCCTCGAAGTACGGCGTCAGCGCCGCATAGTTGGCGAAGATCGGCGTGCCCCCGAGGCGCTCACGCTGCTCGACGAGCACGCTGCGCAGGCCGAGATCAGCGATGGCGCGGGCGGCCTCGATGCCCGCCGGCCCGCCTCCGATGACCACCACCGTCTCAGACATCGGCGTCCTCCCACGTCAGGTACTGCTGTTCTCCGCGCTCCAGGCGCGCCGTGGCCTCCTCAAACTGCGCCCACGCCCGCTCATGGTCGATGCCCATCTTCTCCAGCAGCGGCTTGTAGTCGGCGGCGTGCCAGTGCAGCTGGCAGACGAGGTACGGATGCGCGCCCATGGCCAGCGCGGCGAACTGCGCCTCCGACATGACGGGGATCGTGGCGAAGCTGGGGTCCTGGGCCTTGGCGGCGAACTGACTCTTGTCCAGGGTCGTGACACATCCCGTGTCATGCGTCAGCGTCACGTCCGGATCGGCCTCCTCCTTCATCCGCCGGATCTTGCGCTGGGTGGCGAACGAGCGGGTGAAATCCCGCTGGACGAGGATGTGGCGGAAGCCGAAGCCGCAGCAGTCAAACCAGGTCGAGTAGTCGCGGACCTCGGCGCCGAGCGCCTGCGCGACCTCGGAGACGATCGCCGTGCGCTGGCCTCCGTAGACCTCGGGGTCGTAGATCGCGTCCCCCTCAACGAGCTTGTAGTAATGACACGCCGGGTGCACGGTGACCGAGATGCCGGAGAAGTCACGCACTTGCCGCGAGGCGATCTCGAGGCGCATCGCGTGGAACCACTCTGAGTAGTGGACCATCTCCTCCGGGAGCACCAGCGGCTTGCCGAGCGCGTCCATCACCCGGCGCACCTCCTCGCGCAGGTGATCGTGCGCCAGCAGTTCGTGGCGGACCTCCTTGTAGTGCCCAAACGAGGTCCCGCAGTGGATGATGGGAAAGCGGCCGGACTCGTAGGCGGCGGCGAAGTTGCGCACCGCCACCGACGCCTGCGCGGCCGCATTCGAGGTCGCGGACGCGTAGTAGTTCCAGGCCGTGCACGAGGTCTGATCGCGCGGATCCTCGTACTCGATGCCGAGCTTGCGGTTGACCCAGAAGATCGAAGTCGAGTAGCCGGGAATGTGACCGCACTGCCCGCAGCTCTTGTGGTGCCAGGTGTGGCCGATCGGCACCTTCTTCGTGCGTCCGTACTTGACGGGCACCTCGATGTAGTCGCCGCTGATCCGCTGCACGACGAGCTCTCCCTTGTCCTCGAGCTCGAACAGCCGCTCGTGGAAATCCTCCGGTGCGTGCTCGTCGGTCCATTCGAACGCCGCCTTGTTCTTGCGGCCGGGGCCGGCGACCTTTTCGACGGGTATGGTCATGCGGGCACTCCTCCCAACTCGCTAGTCGAGCTCGTATCCCTCTTCGTCCAGCAGGTCTTCCATGACCTCCTCCAGCAGGCTGTGCAGGCTGGGATCCAGCTCGGAGATCATGTTCAGCGCCCCGGTCTTGTGCCAGATGAGGTAGAGCTCGACGAGGGTCTTGGTCGAGATCTCCCACCCGGTGGTCGTTGTGTGGTGCGTGTCCGGTGGCAGCGCCCGGCGCCACAGCTCAAGCTTCTCGGACACCATGGCGACGCTTGGTCCCCAGTCCGGGAACGCGTCGGCCTGGAGCATGTCCGGGGAGACCTGAGTCCCCGTCGACATGATCTTGTAGATGATCCGGGTGTAGCCGCGCAGAGCCTGCCGAGCGCTCTCCAGGCCATTGTTGACGGCCACCTCGCGCATCACCGTGATGATCCCGCCGGGGTTGTTGCCCCGCGGGCAGCGCAGACAGGAGAAGCACTGCGAGCACTCCCAGATGTCCTCCTGCATCTGCTGGTAGATGAGCTCAACATCCTCGCGGGCGGCCGCCTGCGCCACCCGGCGCGGGGAGAAGTCGTAGTAGCGCGCCGACGGGCACGCGGCAACGCAGATCCCGCACTCGTAGCAGCCGTACAGGTAGTCCGAGAAGCGATCGTCCGCCTTGATCTCGGCGAACAGCCGCTCCTTCTCCTCATAGGGCACGTCTGGGTAGGTGGTGCCGAGCTTGTACGCGGCCGAGTCGGCATGCACGGGGGTGATGTTGGCTGTGGCGCTCATCAGAAGCTGATCACCGCGTCGGCGTCCATGGCCATGTCGTTGAACGCGGCGCCGCCGATCATCCGGATGCCGTCGATCAGGTCCTCATAGGCGAGGTCGTTGAGATCGAGCGAGGGCTGGCAGACGAGCAGCTTGACGCCGCAGTCGAGCGCCTGGTCGATGAAGAACTTCAGCCGCTGCCCCTGATCGCCCTTCGGCCCGATCTGCTCGGCCACCCCCTTCTTGAGCAGCTGCGGCCCGTTCATCGTGAAATAGATCGACACGTCGGCGTCCATCGCCGCCGCCGACGCCGCCAAAAAGAACGGGGTCGCGCAGCGCTCCGGGGACTCAAGCCCGTGGGTCATCACGTAGAGGACCGACGAGTCGCCGTCGTCACTCATCAGGATTTCCGCAGCAGGACGCGGAAGACGCCGTCAGACTGCTCGATCGAGACGAGCTCGTTGCCCGTCTGCTTCGTCCAGGCGTGCATGTCAGGGTCCACACCCGGATCGGTGGCGAGCACCTCGAGCACATCGCCGGAGGCGAGCTCCTTCATCGCCTTGGCAGTCTTGACGACCGGGATCGGGCAGGCCTTTCCCTTGACGTCAAGCGTCTGCACCGGCGTGTCTTGCACCGACACTCTCTCCAACCTCCCTCGTAGGTTGGAGGTAGGTATATCCCGCGTTTTCCTATATGTCAAATTTGCCCGAAGAAGAAAAATGCGTACTTGTGCAATTGGGCAAACAGGCATAACCTCCCGCACGCGATGGCGCCGAGCGCTGCCCTCCCCACGCCCCTTCCACTGCCCCTCCTGGAGAGCGTCGCCGAGCGCTTCCAGCTGTTGAGCGACCTCACCCGGCTGCGGCTCGTCAACGAGCTGCACGCCCACGGCGAGCTGACCGTCGGTGAGCTCGTGCAGCGCCTCGGCATCTCCTACGCGACGGCGTCCAAGCAGCTGACGATGCTCCGCGCGCACCGGACGATCGCCCGCCGGCGTGAGGGAACCAGAGTCTTCTACCGCATCATCGATCCGTCCCTGGAGGAGGTGTGCGCCGTGGTGTGCAGCGCTCTGCGCGAGCACTGGGTGGCGTGGGGCGCGGACCTGGAGCATGCGGTGGAGGACCGGTAGAGGCCAAGCAGCCCAAGGAGGAGAGAATCCGTGGAGGCAGCGACGTCGGTTCCCCAGCAGGTCAGCGACATGGATCGCGCAGCGCTCGAGACGTTCGTCAACGAGCTCATCCTCAAACGCGAGTCCGAGACCCGCGACCCCAACCTCATGACGCTGATCGCCTGGGGAGGAGATCTGGACCGCATCTGGCCCACCACGATCCTGGCGACGACAGCGGCCGCCGGCGGCATGGACGTTGCCGTGTTCTTCACCTTCTGGGGCCTGTTCGGACTCGTGCGCGAGGAGAAGCGGCTCACGGGCACCAACTGGATGACCCGGGGCCTGTCGCTGATGAACCGCGGGAGCGCCGCGCACGCCGGGCTGTCGAAGCTCAACATGGCCGGCGCGGGACCGGCGATGATGCGCAAGCTCGCCAAGGGCAACGGCGTGGCGCCACCGGAGGAGCTGATCGACATGGCCAAGGACCTCGATGTCAAGCTGTGGCCGTGCCGGATGACGATGGACCTGATGGGGCTCACGAGCGAGGACCTGATCGACGGCCTCGATGAGCCCGCCGGCGCCGCCACCGCGCTGGCCCGGATGCAGCGCTCGGCGATCAGCCTGTTTATCTGACCGATGAGCCGGCGGCGGGCGCCGCCCCCGGGTCTCCCCCGTTCTGGCCCGGATCGCCGGCTCGCGCTCCGGCTCCCCCCAACGCCACCGTCGCCTTCGCCGTCACGAGGTGGTGGAGGATGATGAGCTGGACGAGCGCCAGCGACTCGGAGCGGTGCAGTTCGGTTCCGATCGTGAACTCGCCCAGCCGCCGCGCCCGCAGGTGGGTGGCGAAGTGCAGCCGCTCCCAGATGGACTCCTCGATCGCGGCCGCATGCGCCGGGTCCATGCTCCCCGGAATCCGCAGCAGGCTCGCGCCCTCGCACTCCTGAAGCGTCGGACCGTCAGCCCCGGCGTTGACGAATGGACTGAGGTCCGGATGGGGCAACCCGTCGCCGAGCGTCAGCTCGGCATCGAGGTGAGACTGGTCGGCCGCCTCGTCGTCCGGCGGCAGGAAGCTGACGAGCATGTCCGCGTAGCGCCGCTGGGGGCGGATGAACGCTTCGGAGTCCGGCTCGCGCCGGTCAAGCTCGGCGAGGACCTCGTCGGTCGTGTAGCCGCGGCGGGTGCAGTCACGCCGGACCTTCCACCGCCGGCGCAGCTCCTCCGGAGGCATGAGATAGACGCGCACGTCGTAGACCTCGCGCATCTCCGGCAGGTGGTAGCCGAGCAGACCCTCGATGACCGTGAAGCGCTCCGGCTTGACGTATATCGGCGGGCCGAAGGTTCCATCCTGGTGGCGGTAGACCGGCTTGAGGATTGGATCGCCGCGATGCAGGTGCGCCAGATCCTGGGCGAGGATGTCCATGTGGTTGCAGTCCGGGTGCAGCGGTGTGATGCCGAGGTCGGCGCGCTGGCGCCGGTCATAGCGGTGGTAGTCGTCGGTGCAGACGTGGGTGACGTGCTCCTCGCCGAGCACCCGGACGAGCCCGCGGGTGATCGTCGTCTTGCCCGCCGCCGAGTCACCCACGACGCCGAGGATGGCCGGCCGCGGGATCACGTCGCCTCTCCAATCGCCTGTGCGAATACGCGAGAAGCCAGGATGTCCTCCGCCTCGATGCGCTGCAGGTCCTCGACACTCGGCGGATCGCCCGCGCGGGCCGCGGCGTACACCCGGTTGGCGTGGCGCAGCCGGGCCCGCTCGATCCCGTTGCGGACGCTGCGGGCATGGGCGAAGCGCGGCTGTCGCATGCGCCGCTCCAGGTACGCGGTGAACGCCTCCGCCGCCCCCGGGCTGAGCTCGTAGTTCTCGGCCGCCAGCATCAGCTCGCCAATGCGCAGCAGCTCGCCCGCCGTGTAATCCGGGAAGTCGATGTGGTGCGCCACCCGCGATGACATCCCGGGATTGAGGCGGAAGAAGTCGTCCATGCGGTCCTGATAGCCGGCGAGGATGACGACGAGCTTGTCGCGTTCGTTCTCCATGACCTGCAGCAGGATCTCGATCGCCTCCACGCCGTAGTCACGCTCGTTCTCCGGACGGTACAGGTAATAGGCCTCGTCGATGAACAGCACGCCGCCGTAGGCGCGCTTGAGCACCTCCTTGGTCTTCGGCGCCGTGTGCCCGACGTACTGACCGACGAGGTCATCCCGGGTGACGGCCACCACCTTGTTGCGCTGGATGTAGCCGAGGCGGTGCAGGATGTCGGCCATCCGCATCGCCACCGTCGTTTTTCCGGTGCCCGGATTTCCCGTGAAGCACATGTGCAGCGTGGGGCGCCCGGAGACGAGGCCCGCCTCCCGTCGCAACCGGTCGACGACCAGCAGCGCCGAGATCTCACGGATGCGGGTCTTGACCGGAACCAGGGCGACCAGGTCGCGGTCAAGCTCGTCGAGCACCCCCTCGATGTCGGCCTCCTCCAGGATGGCGTCGACGTCGACGGTGGCTGGAGAGGCGCTGCTCAGGGCGGTCATCCGCCGGCCCCGTGCTCGCCGCTCCCGTTGCCGTTCGTGACCGCCGCAACCCCGATGCGGTAGCGGCGACCACCGGGGCGGTCAAGCGCGTACGGCCGGATCTCAAAGCGCATGACGCGGTCGTGGGCGTCGGTTCGCTCCAGCCGGTAGCCGGGCTCCTGGACCGGCCGGCCGACGATGAAGCTGAGCGCCGTCGTCTGACGTCCAAGCGAGCTGTCGTAGGCACTGAGCTTGACGTAGTGGTCCGGATGGGCCTCGCGGCACGCCCTGACCTCGCGCAGCACGACCTCGACGTCGTCGACGTCCAGGTCGAACATCGGCAGGCCCCACATCTCCCAGTAGGAGTTGCGCGGGTGGGGATCGTCGGTGTACTCCACCGACATCGCCCATCCGTGCTCCAGGCAGTAGCGGATCTGAGCGGCGATCTGCTCGTCGGTGAGGTCAGGCAGGAACGAGAAGGCGCCCTGGGTGATTCGCATGTGGACCTCCGTTACGCGTAGGTTGGCGTGACGACGTAATCCGGCGTGTCCGTCGACTGGAAGTCGAACGTGATGTCCTTCCAGACCTGGAGGGCCGCGTTGAGCTCCGGGCATCCCTTGGCGGCGTGCTCCAGGATGTCCGGCCCCTCTCCGAAGAAGTCCCGTCCCTCGTTGCGCGCCTGCACCATCGCCTCCAGGGCGACCCGGTTGGCGGTGGCGCCGGCGGCGATGCCCATCGGATGGCCAATCGTTCCGCCGCCGAACTGCAAGATGACGTCCTCCCCCAGGTGGTGCAGCAGCTGGTGCATCTGCCCGGCGTGGATCCCGCCGGACGCGACCGGCATCACCGCCGGCAGCGAGGCCCAGTCCTGGTCAAAGTAGATCCCTGTCTCCGGATTCTCGGCAACGTGATCGAGGCGCAGAGTGTCGTAGAAGCCGCGGACCATCGCCGGGTCGCCCTCAAGCTTTCCGACGACGGTGCCGGCGTGGATGTGGTCGACGCCGAGCAGGCGACACCACTTGGCGATGACGCGAAACGAGACGCCGTGTGACTTCTGGCGCGTGTAGGTCCCGTGGCCGGCGCGGTGCAGGTGCAGGATCATGCCGTTGCGCCGGGCCCATTTCGACATCGACTGCATCGCCGTGTAGCCGACGGTCAGGTCCATCATGATGATGACGCTGCCGAGTTCCCGGGCGAACTCGGCGCGCTCGTACATGTCCTCCATCGTGGCCGCGGTCACGTTCATGTAGTGACCCTTGACCTCGCCGGTGGCCGCCATCGCCCGGTTGACACCTTCGATGCAGTACAAGTACCGGTCACGCCACCGCATGAACGGTTGCGAGTTGATGTTCTCGTCGTCCTTGGTGAAATCCAGCCCGCCGCGCAGCGCCTCGTAGACGACCCGTCCGTAGTTCTTCGCCGACAGTCCCAGCTTCGGCTTGACGGTGGCGCCGAGCAGCGGCCGCCCAAACTTGTCCAGGTACTCGCGCTCCATCACGATCCCGTGGGGTGGCCCCTGGAAGGTCTTGACGTAATGGGGCGGGATCCGCATGTCCTCCAGCCGGAGCGCCCGCAGCGCCTTGAAGCCGAACACGTTGCCGATGATCGAACTGGTGAGGTTGGCGATCGACCCCTCTTCGAACAGGTCGATGTCATACGCGATCCTGGCGATGTACTCGCCCACGCGGCCCGGGACCTCCTGCACGTCATACGCCTTGGCCTGGTAATGCTCGTGGGCGGTCAGCCGGTCGGTCCACACCACGGTCCAGGTTGCCGTCGAGGACTCGCCGGCGACGGCGGCGGCCGCCTCGGTCGGGTCGACGCCCGGCTGGGGGGCGATCCGGAACGCGGCCAGGATGTCGGTGTCCTTGGGCACGTAGTCGGTGTCGTAGTAGCCCATCTCGGCATAGGGCGTCACGCCGGATGCCCAGCGGTCCTTCTTCTCGGCGGGAGGGGTTGAGGTTGGCGTCATCTCAGGGGCGGCCTTTCCGGGTTGGATGCGGCGAAGCTACCGGCGCCTTCCATAGATGTTCAAGCCTGATTTTCCGTTGACCTATTGATCTGCGGCTATGCCCGTCCCGGCATTGACGTTCGGCTATCGAACCCCGGGAAATCTCTGTGGACGGTGCCGGGGGCAGCCCGTAAGTTGCCCGGCTTCATGGTCACGCTCGACCCCACTCGCATCCGCGCGATCGATCTGGGGTTCACCAGCGTCATGATCGACGCCGCGCGCGAGGACGCCGCGATGGCGGGAGCAGCGTGATCGACGTCG
Organism: Solirubrobacteraceae bacterium; assembly: GCA_035702755.1. Taxonomy (GTDB): domain Bacteria; phylum Actinomycetota; class Thermoleophilia; order Solirubrobacterales; family Solirubrobacteraceae; genus Palsa-465. Next base: position 28,867 of record DASSZQ010000206.1, read on the forward strand.
CTCTCACCCCCGCCGACCTCACGCCCGCCCCGGTGGCCGTCGTCATCGATGCGCTGCGGGCGACGTCGACCGCGACCTGGGCGCTGGCAGCGGGCTACGAGCGCGTCCTCCTCACGGACACGGTCGAGCGCGCGCTGACGTTGCGCGGACCCGGGCGCGTGCTCGCCGGCGAGCGCGGGTGCGTGCGCCCGCCCCAGTTCGATCAGGGCAAC